>JBELHJ010000013.1:0-49062 GCA_042091495.1 Bacteroidota bacterium | reverse complement strand
GTTTTAATCATGATTTTTAAACCTTTCAAAGCAGGTGATTACATTGAAGCTCAAGGATTAGCTGGAAGTGTGAAAGAAATTGAAATATTCACCACAAAATTAACAACACCAGACAACAAAGAAATTATTATTCCTAATGGTACGCTTTCTAATGGTAATATTACTAACTATTCAAGCCAACCTACACGACGTGTTGACTTAAGCTTTGGTGTTGGATATGACTCTGACATTAAGAAAACCAAAGAGGTGCTTATGGAACAAATTACTAAGCATCCATTGGTTTTGAAAGAGCCAGCTCCAACAGTTAATCTTGCGGAATTAGCAGATAGCTCTATAAACTTTAATGTAAGACCTTGGGTAAATAGTGCCGATTACTGGACTGTATTCTTTGATGTCACTGAAAGCACAAAAGAGGCATTAGATGCAGCAGGTATTGAAATTCCTTACCCACATGTTCAAATGAAACAAGGATAAAAGACTATTTTATTTAGAAGATTTTAAAGCGATAAATTCTTTGAGATAAAAAGGTTCAAAATAAGCGACATCTTCGGTGTCGCTTTTTTTATACTTTTCATAAGATAATTCAGCCATTTCATTAGCTGATGGGAAACTTGTATCAAAAAACACTGCATTTTCGTGTTGTAACACTGCTTTTACTTTATCAACCGCATTCCCATTAAAATAAAGTTTATGTTTTTGAAGTAAATCAGCAAAAGAATTTTCATCAATTATTTTTGCATTAGTAGTTTCTATTGTATTATATGCTTTATCATAAACAGCCGCATATACCTCCATGCGTCTTGCATCAAGCATAGAAACGATATAGCCATCATAAATTTTAACTTGATGCGACAATACATCAAGCGTAGGCACAGCAATTAATGGAATATCTAATGCATAACAAAGCCCCTTAGCCGCTGAAACACCAATTCTCAAGCCTGTGTAAGAACCAGGACCCTCGCTTACAGCAATAGCATCAAGATCTTGCATTGTAATTTGTGACTTGGAAATAAGTTCTTCTATAAACACGTGCAGTGACTCAGAATGGGAATAATTTTTATTATTGAGTGACTTCTGAGTGATTACAACACCTTCTTTAGCGATACAAACTGAACAATTTGTTGTCGTAGTTTCGATATTGAGAATTAATGCCATAACTCTAAAAACTAATCTTCTTTTTCTGTTTTTAATTGTGATATTTTATCACCAGTCTTTAATGATTTACTTACCATAGCGTATGGACCGGTAATAACCGTGTCTTGATCTTTTAGTCCAGAAAGCACCTCGATATTTGAGTCATCTTGTATGCCAGTTTCAACAACTCTTAATTTAGCCTCGTTTCCGTTTTTAACAAATACACATTCAAAAAGTTCATCTGATGTATTTACCTTTTCCTTAGTGTAAGACGCCTTTGATGAAAGCGTATCAGTTTTAACAACTATAGCGCTAATAGGAACAGTTACAGCATCAGATTTAGTTTCGGTAATAATATCCACAGTGGCAGTCATTCCTGGTCTAAATGGTGCATAATTTAAAGACTTCCCTTCTAATAACTCTGTATATGAAGATTTTAAAATTTTAATTTTTACCTCAAAATTAGTAACCTGGTCAGCAGATAGATTCGCAGCGGATGCGTTAGATATTGCTGTAACTAAGCCTTTGAAAGATTTTTTTAAATAGGCATCAACTTCTACTATGGCAGAATCACCCACATTAACCTTAACAATTTCGTTTTCGTTAACATCAACCTCTACTTCCATATCATTCAAGTTGGCGACTCTTAACAATTCTGTACCTGCCATTTGTTGCGTACCAACAACTCGCTCTCCAAGCTCTACATTTAAAAGTGAAATGGTGCCATCCATTGGAGCATAAATGGTTGTTCTTCCTAGATTGTCTTTAGCTTCACTTACAGATGCTGCAGCACTTTTAACACTGTAGTAAGCTGATTTTCTTGCTGCTTTTGAGGTTTCGTAAGCAGCAATACTTCTATCCCATTCTGCTTTTGATATTACTCCTTTTGCAAACAAACTTTCATTTCTTCTATAATTCGCTTCTGCTTCTTTCAAAGAAGCCTCCGCTTGCGCTAAACTGGCTTTAATATTCTGGTATGTCGCCTCAGATCTGTTTAACATGGACTGAATTATATCGGGATTAATCTTTACTAATAAATCACCCTTTTTAACTTGCTGTCCTTCTTTTATTGGTAGAGCAATAATTTCACCCGAAACCTCACTTGATAACTTGACTTCAACTTCTGGCTGTATTTTTCCAGTAGCAGATACTTTTTCTACAATTTGTGATTTACTAACCGCTAACCATTCTACTTTTTTAGATAAGTCGTTTTTTCCAACCCAACCCATTTTTTTGGCCACAACAAGAAGAGACAAAAGAATAACAATTGAGACTGTTATAAGGATGATGTTCTTTTTTTTCATTAAGATTAATTTAAGTTTGAAATAGGTACACCAAAATACAATTCTAGTACACTAAGTTTAAAAAGGAAATCGTATTTAGCTCTATTTTCTTCAATATTTGCTGTATCAAAACGTTGCTTTGACTGGCTAAAATCAAAAGCATTTGTTAAACCTACGTCATAGCGCTCTTTAGCATATTCGTATGCCAGTTCTTGAGACTTTAATGCGGAAGTTGCAGCTTCGAAAGCTTTCAGAGCGCCTTTAGCATCAACATAAGCTTGATATACATTAGATTCTAGATCAAGTTTAGCCTGCTCCAAGACGAACTCTTGCCTTAACAAGTTAATTTGGTTACGTTTTACATTGTTTCTGGAAGACATTCCGTTAAAAACTGGTACGCGTAATTGAAAACCATAACTTATACCATCATTTAACGATAACTGGTCCATAAAAGGCAATGCATCTACTTCTTGTAATATAGTATTAGGCACTTCTGCTAAAACTCTATCATTTGTAGCTTCAACATAACCTATTTGAGTAGTGACTGATGGATTATCTGGATCTAAAGCGGTCTGAACACGTTTAAAATCTGACTCTCTCGTGTTATAATTTAAGAACCCATTTAAAGTTGGATAATAAGCGCCCTTAGCAATTTGCACATTTTTTTGAGCAATTGCCAACTGTTGCTCAGCAATTTTCACCTCAGAACGGTTTTCCTGGGCGTTAGCTAGAATTTCATTGATATCCTTTGAAATTATGTTTTGATTAATTAATCCAATTTCTAAATCTTCAACATCAAAAGTTTCATAATCTTTAATTAGAAGTAATTGAGCTAAACTAATTAGGGAAATTCTAACTGCATTTTCAGCAACCACCATTCTTTGCTTTTCAGCAGTGTTGGTAGCCTCTATTTCTAATAAATCGCCTTGAGGAAGCACACCAGCCTCAACTAAATCCTTTGTTCTTTTAATCTGTTCCATTGTCACTTCATTCTGTAAAGCAATAGACTTATAATTGGCTCTATTTAGGAGAACTTGCAAATAAGAATTTGCTACAAATAGTGAAATATCATCTCTCATTTTACTCAAACCATATTGAGCAGCCAGTTTATTTAATTCAGCTCTTTGAATAGATCTGAGATTAGTTAAACCTTGAGAGAGACTAATTCCTAATGTTGCATTGTACGACGAGTTTCTTGAAGTCTGAGTTCTTAGAATTCCTGTAGTAACATCTTGAGTTAAACCCGTATTCCAAGCATTAGAAGCTGAAACATTTACAGATGGTAAATAATTCCCAAAAGCATCGCTTTTAGATATCTCTGCAAGATCTTCATCCAATTTACTTTGCTTAATAGAAATGTTATTTTCTAAAGCGTAATTTACACATTCTTCCAGTGTCCATTTTTTTTGAGCGTTACTTTGAATGCCAATTAAAATGATAAGTGTATATACAAGTTTTTTCATAACTGCTTATATGTCTTAAAAAAAATAATTTGTTACAATAAATTTAATTTCCGTAACCCTTAAAACCCTTTACTCTATTCCAAACCTTTATTTGTTCTCCCTCTTTAACCCCTTCAATAACTTGAACGTTAATCCCATCACTAAGACCTAATTTTAAGTCTCTCTTAGCGAACTGTTGTTCTGATTCTTCTATCTCAACAAAGGGTAATTTCGTTTTTGGGTCATATTGTACAAGAGCTTCCTTAATGGTTAGAACATTTTCAACCTTGTCAAGAATTATAGAGGCGTTTGCACTTAATCCAGCT
Source organism: Bacteroidota bacterium (assembly GCA_042091495.1). GTDB lineage: Bacteria > Bacteroidota > Bacteroidia > Flavobacteriales > Flavobacteriaceae > JBELHJ01. The sequence continues at coordinate 44,877 of JBELHJ010000013.1, read as the reverse complement.
CTAATAAATGTATCTTTTGCATTAGTCAATGTCCCTTTTATTTCAAATTGAATAGCCCCATTTTCAGCCACACCTTTAGGAGCAATATAATCTAATACCGCTTCGAAAGTTTGATTTTCTATAGCGCCAATTGTTATCTCTAAAGGAAGTCCTTCTTTAATTTTTCCAACTTCGCTTTCATCAACTTTTCCTTCAAAAATCATTTTATTAATATCGGCAATAGAAGCTATAGTGGTTCCTTCATTAAAGTTGTTTGACTCTATAACCTGATTTCCTGTTTTTACAGGAACATCTAATATCATTCCTGAAACTGTTGCCCTTACTTGAGTTTGAGCCACATTGCCCAAACCAGACGTAGAACCTGTTTTAATTATATCATAATTTTGTCGTGAAGAATTTAAATTAATTTTTGCTTGTTCGTAGCCTTGTTTTGCTGTTAAATAAGCATTGTTAATCCCTTCAAAATCATTAGATGAAATCACTCCTTTATCAAATAAAGCTTTTTGCCTATTGTAATTTTTTGATTGAGTTTCTAAATTAATTTTTGCAGTCTGTAAAGCCGTTTCACTGGATGCAATCGCATTTTTTGCACTGGCTAATGCAGACAAACTTGGAATAACTCTAATTTTTGCAATGAGATCTCCAGATTTAACATAATCTCCAGCCTCTATAAAAACTTGCTCAACAACACCAGAGATATTAGGTTTTATTAAAATTTCTTCTTCTGGAACAATACTTCCCGTTGCAACAGTTTTTAACACAACCGTTTCTGTTTTGGGAGACTCGGTAGAAAACTTTACAGGATTTTCTTGATTTTTATTCCACAACCAAATTAATGCTGTAGTAAAACCTACTAGTATTAATGCCAGAACTATGACTGTTTTTATTCGCTTCATATCTAAATATTAGTTTACTTTATTATTCAATTCTTAATGCGTCCACTGGTTTCATTTTAGTTGCACTATTTGCGGGAATCAATCCTGCTAAAACCCCTGATACAATTAATATAATTAAGGCTATAAATACTATGGATAAGCCCACAGATGGATTTGCAAAGTTATCTACGGGACCATTCAGGTCTAATAAATAATTAACAAACCATATAACCAAAACAGAAAATGAGATTCCTACCATTCCAGAAAGTATTGTTAGAATTAAACTCTCTTGTAAGATTTGTGATTTAATTTCCCAAGGGGAAGCACCAAGAGCGCGTCGTATACCAATTTCTTTGGTGCGCTCCTTAACAACGATTAGCATTATATTACTTATACCAATAACTCCAGACATTAATATTAAAGTCCCTACAAAAAAGCCAACTACAGTAAGAATAGAAAACAAACCTGTTATCTTTTTAAAGTTTTCAGCTAAATCCCTATGTCCTATAGCTCTTTTATCGTTAGGATGTATTTTGTGGCGTTTTCTTAAAACATTAAAAACTTGTTCTTTCAAATCAGTAATGGATACATTGTCTTTTGCTGTGATTGCCATCCAAGCCACTTCTTCGCCTTTATTAAAAGCTTGGCCAAATGTGGTAAAAGGAATGTAAATGGTGTTGGCTTCCTCTTCCTGATCCCCTTGACTATTACTTTTCTTAAAAACGCCAATTACACTAAAATTTACACCATTAATCTTGATGTATTTACCTATGGCATTTTCTTGTTTGTCAAACAGACTTTTTACCACACCTTTGCCTATCACACATACTTTCCTTTTGGTATTTATATCTGAGTAATTAATAAATCGCCCTTGTAAAATGTCTAAGGGGTCTTGAAAGATATATTCAGGATAATCTGCATCTACTTGAAATGCACCAGTTTTTGTTCCATAGGTTACATTATTTGCACCTTGGTAGCCACCTAATCTGTTTCTTGGAGAAACATACTTTAAACCTGGTACCTCCGCTTTAATAGCTTCTACATCAGACAATTTATATCTAAATCTCCGACCTCTTGGTAAACCTTTATAAGAAATGGTGGTGCCTTGAGACCAAACAAACATAGAGTTAGTAGCAAAATTTCCAAAGTCCGCCACCACTCCATTTTTCAAACCATTGGTCATGGCTAGAAGCAAAACTAGTATAGCAATACCCCAAAACACACCAAAAGCTGTAAGAAACGTTCTTAATTTATTGGTATTTAGAACCTCAAGAATCTCATTGATTCTTTCATTTTTTGCAAAACTATTCATGTCTTAGAGCAATTATAGGTTTAATTTTTGCAGCTTTGTATGCAGGAATGAAGCCTGCAAATACACCTGAAATTACAAGAACAAACACAGTAGTTAATGCCGTTGCAAAATGAACCTGAGGGTGTTTAATAAAATCGTTATCTATAAAAGGATTTATAATCTCTAAAACTGAAAGCCCAAGAATAAGTCCGAAAAATCCAGAAAATAAAGTCACAAAAATAGCTTCTTGTAAAATCATTCCAATTATAGATATGGGAGTGGCTCCTAAAGCTTTTCTTATACCAATTTCTTTAGTTCTTTCTTTAACTATGATGAGCATAATATTACCAACGCCTACTACACCAGCTATTATTGTTCCTAAGCCAACAAACCAAAATACTAGTGCTACCGTGTCTATTAAAGAATAAATTTTCTGAGCCTCTTCCATGGTGTTATAAATACGAACAGCACCTTGATCCTCTGGGTCAACAAAATATTTCAGCTTAATATCATTTTCAATTTGATTTGTTAATTGATTAGATACAGCTACTGCTTTTTTAAGATTGTCTTGCATCCCAACAGTGAAAGTCATACTTCTTATATTATCTGCTCCATTAAATGCAATTTGTGCAGCACTTAGAGGCACAAACACCCTACTCTCTTCTCGTTCTCCACCTGGATCTGTATAAACTCCAACCACTTTAAAGTTAATTCCCATCACTAAGACATATTCCCCAATGGGATTACTTTTTTTGAAAAGCTCATTTTTGACCACATTACCAATTACAACAACCTTCTTAGACTCGGATATGTCTGATTGGTTTAAAAAACGTCCTGAAATAATACTAGCGTTTTCAATAAATTGATGATCCGGATACACCCCTTGAATACGATAATTTCCCAGTTCCTCTTTATAGTTTACAGTACCTCCCCATATGAAATAGGATGCAGATTTACGTTCAAAAAACGAATCATAACTTGATGATATATTCGAAAAATCATTATTCTTAAGCTGAATGTATCTTCCAGGGTTAAGCCCTTTGTACCCTTTTGTTGTTCTTCCAGTTCTAATGAGCACACGATTAGCCGCATCCTCTTCAAACTGTGAAGAAACACCGTTTTTAATAGCTGTACTAAATCCCAATAAAATTACAAGAATGAAAATCCCAGAAGCAACAGAAAGCCCCGTTAAGAATGTTCTGAGTTTATTTTTTTTTAGAGTTTCAAAAACCTCTTCCCAACGTTCTATATTAAACATAGCTAGAAGCTCTTGTTTGTTCAACTTTAATATCGTCTATAATTACACCATCTTTTAGGTTTACAATACGCTCAGTCATTTGTGCTATATCATTCTCATGAGTGACAATTAAAACGGTTTTTCCTTCATCATGAATTTTCTGAATTAAGTCCATGACTTCATAAGATGTTTTGGTGTCCAAAGCCCCTGTAGGCTCATCTGCTAGTAGCACTTTAGGTTCTGTAACTAATGCTCTTGCTATAGCCACGCGCTGTTTTTGACCACCAGACATTTCGTTTGGTAAATGGGTAGCCCAATCTGATAAGCCAACTTTTTCAAGATAATACATGGCCTTTTCCAAACGCTCTTTCCTTGTAACACCCTTGTAATACAAAGGTAGCGCTACATTATCAAGAGCAGATTTGAAGTTGATTAAGTTGAACGATTGAAAAATGAAACCTAAAAATTGATTACGATATCTAGCAGCAATTTTTTCATTCAATTGCCTGATTAAAACGCCATCGAGTGTATATGAACCACTATCGGCTTCATCAAGCATTCCTAAAATATTTAATAATGTAGATTTTCCTGAGCCAGAAGACCCCATAATGGATACCAACTCACCTTCAGAAACCTTGAAATCAATACCCTTAAGAACTTGAAGTTGATTTGTTCCCATTTGGTACGATTTATTAACATTTTTAATTTCAATCATAAGTAAAAAATCACCAAACAATATTAAGGCAATTATCTTATTTTTTTACTAAAAAACTGTTAATAAAGCAGCTATTGTTTAACCTTAAAAAATTTCCAATATATTATAAATCCAATGCCTGCTACTAGTATATAAGGAAAAGCCATTAAATAAACTATTCCATTATTAACACCTTCTGCCATATTTGAATCTGTTTCACTTTCTAAAACAGCTCTACACATAGCACATTGTGCACTACTAAAAGCACTAAATAAAAAAAATAATATGGTTATTGATAGATTATTCATTCTAATAATAAGGTGAAATCATAATATAAACTATAACACCTGTTACAGCAACATATAACCAAATTGGGAATGTAATTTTGGCTATTTTTCTATGACCTTCAAAATTACCTGCTAAAGCCCTTACATAAGTAATCAATACAAATGGAATTACTGTTACAGATAAAAGGATATGACTAAATAGTATAAAATAGTATATATACTTTATTGTTCCCTCTCCACCATATTTAGTTGGATCACTAGTCATGTGGTAAGCAACATACATAACTAAAAAGGCTACAGATAAAATCAATGCTATGTTATTAATTCTTTTATGCAAAGCAATCTTTTTATTTTTTATTGCGATTAGAGAAATTAATAATAGCACCGCAGTAATACCATTTGTAGTAGCATATATGGGTGGTAAAAATGATAGCGGTTCTACATTAGGAATTCTAATTGTAAACAGTATTGCTACTGCTAAAGGAATTGCAATTGATAGGATTATAATCCAAGGTTTAAATTTTTTCTCTTCTGGCGTAGTTGTGTAAGTTGTCATTCTTCTAATAATTTTAAAATATCTTGTTTTAATATTGAAATTTCTTCTTTTTGTCCATCATCGCCGTAACCCTCTTTTTCACTTACTATCCCTTTGTAAAAAATCTTTGGATTTCCATAATCATCAAGTCTTGATCTGATAAAGCCCTTTTTATCAATAAGTGCAAAATTACCAGAGTGTTCAAACCCTCCAGCTACTTCAGGGTTTTCTCCAGCATAAATGTTAAAGCCTAAATTTGCTAAGTCATATATCTTAGACTTGTCTCCAGTCATTAAATGCCAATTAGGATTTGAAACACCATACTGGTCTGCATAAGCCTTTAAAACGTTAGGACTATCATAATCAGGATTAATCGTAAATGACGCAACACCAAAGTCTGATTCCTTGATAAAGTTATCCTGAATTTGAATTAAATTGTTATTCATTTTAGGGCAAATACTTGGACAAGTTGTGAAAAAGAATTCAACGACATACACTTTTCCAGAGTAATCTGCATTACTAATTGTCTTTCCGTATTGATTTACAAAACTAAATTCTGGAACTTTTTTGGCTACTCCATTAATCTCGATAAAAGATAAATCTGAAAGCTTATTACTGTTTTGTGTAGAAATCCCATTTGATCGACTTTCATTATTTCTTATAATATCGCCTTCATTGTATCTGTTTACAATTTTAGGAATGAAAAGAATACCAAAAACTAGAACAATAAATGCTATGCCTATGTATGAATAATTTGCTTTTGATTTCATATCACTTTTTTAAATCACTGGCTCTTCTGGAATTTGAATCAAAATTACCTTTACGTTTTTGACGATATTCGGTAAATAAGATCCGCATATCTTCAGACATTTTATTTTTGATATCTGCAACCTCAATACAATCATAAGAGTATAAAGGATAAGATGGTGAAGCTTTAGATTTCTCTTGCTTTGACCTGTCATCTAATCGGCCACGTTGCATTAATTCTTTGTCTATAATATATACGTGGTTGGATCCTAAATCATCATTTAAAGCAAAATCTGAGTTTAAATAGCTGAAAAAATTACCGATGGCAAAATCACTACCTGTTAAAAAATACCAATATTTGAGTGAATCATACTGCGTTAACTCAGACTTTAAAGTATCTATTTGGGCCCTGGATTCATCTGAAGCAATCGCTACAATTTGAAATTTTTTGAACCCCTTAAACTTATCGTAAACTAATTCTTTAAGATTTGAAGATGCTGTCACATAATCCATGGGAGATTTCCCCAAAAAAAGGACAACCGTAATATGATCTTCTAATCTTAGAACATCTCCTTTTAAAGTTTTAAGTCCTATAAATTCATTACAAGGTTGATTGTTTACAATATCTAGAGGTGTGTAATGATGTTTCGCAGGATACAAAAACAATAAAAATGTAACCGGTAGAAAAAACAGAATACTTAAAACTATATTTCTTTTAAATCGAGATACTTGCATTGTGCAAAAATAAAAAAGACGGTTTAAATAAACCGTCTTTTTTGTATGATTAATACTAATTAAAAATCCCTTTTTATATATCCAGATGAATATACACTCTCAACATAGTTACCTTCTTGTAATAAAATAAATATCAGATAACAAATCAAGAAAATTGCAGTCCATACTACAGCACGACGTAACCCCTTAGTTTCATCTCTCATGTGCATAAAATCCCATGTAATGTAATAGGCTTTAACAATAGTTAAAATGATGAAAATCCAGTTTAGAAGTTTCATTCCTAAAAAGGAGTTCATTAGGGACTCCGGTTTATAAATCCCTAAAACAACTTCAATAGCTGTTATGATTGAAAGTAAAATTAAAACCCCCCAGATTTTCTGAGTGTTAGATTTGAACTTAATTAATCCTCTAAATATTTCTAATTTGTGTGCGTGTCCCATGACTCAAATAATATCAAAATTAAACTAGGTAAAAGAATGTAAATACAAATACCCAAACTAAATCTACGAAGTGCCAGTATAAACCAACTTTTTCAACCATTTCATAGCTCTTTCTCCTCTCATAAGTTCCAAGTATCACATTAAAAAATATAATAATGTTTAACACAACTCCAGAAAATACGTGGAAGCCATGAAACCCGGTTATAAAGAAAAAGAAATCTGCAAACAAGGAAGATCCGTATTCATTAACCTGAAGATTAGCACCTTCAACTACTAAAACACCATTATTTTTGATAGCCTCCAAAGAAGCGGTTCTAGACAACACCGTTTTTTCACGTTCATCATTAAGTTGTTGCGTCCTTACTAATACATTTTCATTAGCGGCCAATCCTTTGTAGACTTCATCAACCGTATATGAAGGCAGATTGCCTTCATCAACATACCATAATCCATTCTTACTTTCGTGCTGAGATCTCACTTTGGTTTCAGAAACCACAAAATCTCCCAAAGCCACACGTTTAAACTTCTGCTCACCATCAATATCAACATACTCGCCAAATTGAAGAATATTTCCCCCTTTAGATTGAACTGCACCATAATCTCCTTTTATAAATGTAGCCCACTCCCAAGCTTGAGAACCAACAAAAATTAATCCCCCTATGATGGTAAGAAACATGTACCAAGTTACTTTTGTTTTATTCAATTTATGACCAGCATCAACAGCTAGTACCATAGTTACAGATGACATAATTAAGATGAAAGTCATAAATGCCACATAGATCATCGGCAATTCCTGACCATGTAAAAAAGGAACGTGTGTAAAAACTTCATCCGCAATTGGCCATGAATCAATGAACTTAAATCTTGAAAAACCATAAGCGGCAAGGAACCCAGAAAACGTTAATGCATCGGAAACGATGAAAAACCACATCATCATTTTTCCATAGCTAGCCTTCAAAGGAGCATTTCCGCCACCCCAAGATTGGTTATCTACTCCAGTATTTGCAACTGTTGAACTCATAAAATAGGTTTATTAAAATTTTGACAAAAATAATGATTTTCTTTAGGTAAAGAAATTAAAAAACAAAAATAGTAACAGCCATAAAATATCCACAAAATGCCAATAAGTCGCTGATAATTCAAGACCTATCATATTATTAGAATTATATCTTTGTTTAAAATGATTATAAATAACTACCAGTAAGACAATTAGACCAACTAAAACGTGAAGTATGTGCCAAAAAGCTATAACATACAAGTAAGACATGGTCACGTTGCTAGAAGGTCCTGTTAAATAATAACCTTGATCAATAATTTGACTAAAACCATTAAACTGACTAACTAAAAAACCAATACCCAGAATTAAAGTTGTAACCAACATTATTAGGGATCTTTTTTGATTAGATTTTTTTAAAAAAACTTTTGATAGTAAAATGGTTACGCTACTTAATACAATTAATAGTGTACTTATACTGAATGCACTAGGTATTGTAATATTAGTTAACCAATCAGCACGTTTACTACTAACCAAAACAGCACTTGTTAAACCAGCAAAAGACATTGTTAATGATATAATACCAAACCAAAGCATCATCTTTTTAGCCCTGTTATTTTTCTCTTCTAAAGTTCCTTGTGTTAAATCCATACCTATCCCGAAAATTTATCTACTACAAAAATAATTTGTAGCAACGTTATATAAGACACACTAACTAGCATCAATTGCCTAGCTGCTTTTATTGACTGTTTTTTATACAAAAGCACTGCAAAATACAACATCACCACGCCTAACAAAAATACTAATATTACAGCTGGTATAGACAAAATCAAACTTCCAGTTAATCCAAAAGCAGGGATAACTGATAAAATAATAGTCCATATGGTATACATTATAATTTGTATTGCTGTAGACTTATCTCGCTTTCCAGTAGGAAGCATAAAAAACCCTCCTTTTTCATAATCCTCAAATAAAAACCACCCAATAGCCCAAAAATGAGGGAATTGCCAAAAAAATTGAATAGCAAACAAAATTCCTGGTTCCATTCCAAACTCTCCGGTAACAGCTACCCAACCTAGCATAAAAGGAATTGCTCCTGGTATAGCACCTGCAAAAACAGATAATGGCGTTTTAGTTTTTAATGGTGTATATACACAGGTATAAAGAAAAATAGAAACAGCACCATACATGGCTGTTTTAGGGTTTAAGTTGTATAATGTCCAAACACCTAAAACAGTGAATAATGAAGCTATAAAAAAAGCCACATTAACACTCATTCGTCCAGATGGTATTGGACGGTTTTTGGTGCGTTGCATTAACGCATCTAAATCTCTTTCTATAATTTGATTGAAAGCATTTGAAGCACCTACCATAAAATACCCTCCCAAAGCAAGTAATATTAATGACTTAATCTGAATGGCTTCTGCAGCTAAGAAATACCCGGCAACCGATGAAAAAACAACACTAATAGACAATCTGATTTTTGTAATAGACTTAAAATCAGACACCGCCATTGCGATTGAGGAAAATGAAGACTTAGACTGCAATTGTATTTTATTTACATCTATTTTGAGTGCGCAAAGATACTTTATAATTATAATTTATCAATGCAAAAATCATGAATAATAGTTACTTTAATAATTTGAAACCCTTTAGAGTAATAAAACAATTTTGAATTTGAAGTTTTCATCTAAAATAAAAAAGACCCCAATAATGGGGTCTTTTACAAACTAACTAACAATTCCGTAAGGAATCCATACAAAAATGTATATTATAAATAAAAAATTGAGGAAAAACTTTTACCATTAGATGTAACCAATAACTCATATCTGCCTTTCTTAGACTTATCTAGACTATAAACACGCTCAAGCTTTATATTATTATTTATAGCCTCTTTGAAAATCATCTCATCTTCATATAAAATAGAAATTTCAATATTGGTTGAAGTTAAATTAAGTTGGTTAACAAAAATTTTATTGTTACGATTAAAAATATAGGGTTTATAGAACTTATTTGAGTGAATAATATCAACCAATCCCGAATCTGAAATAATCATTTTGTAGATGTTTATTTCAAGATCTTCATGAAGTTCAATCACATACTCGCCCCTGCTAAATTTAGAAAACTCAATGCTATCAAAAATAAAAGCGTTTGAGTTAATTAGTTTAGATAGTAGAAGTTTTCCTTCAGAATTAATTACAGCTAACTTTGTTTTACGCTTTGAAGAAATTTCGATGTCTGAAAACAGAACTGGATCATGATTGTAACTAAAACCAATAGGGGAAAGTAATAGTACTGAAGCAATAGTCACAAAGTTTAAAATGTTCTTTTTCATAGTTTTAAATTTTAAAATTTCTTAGTACAAATTTGGTGTAAATCCTCAGATGTAAAAACTATTATTTTTTCAACTTTATATACTATTTTAACCTTATATCAAATTAAAAAAATTTAATATGTTAATTTAGAATATATTTTTGAAAATTTTGAATAGATATGTTTTTATCAAAACATGTATTTTTATGAATAAATGAAAAATAAAAAACCCATACTAGAAAAGATTAGTCCACAGTTTGGAAGTTCCATATATATCGCTAATCATAAGAGTAACAAAATGGAAAAATTCCCTTTTTGGCATTTCCATCCTGAAATAGAATTAGTGTATGTTTACAAGGGTCAAGGAAAAAGACATATTGGGAATCATATTTCATATTTTAATAATAGTCAGTTGGTCCTTATAGGATCTAATTTAGCACATAATGGCTTTACAGACAGACTCACCAAATACGGATCGGAAACATTGATACAATTCAAACCGGATTTTCTTGGTAAAGATTTTTTTAATTTACCCGAAATGCAATCCATAAATAAATTAATTAATCGTTCTAAAAACGGATTATTATTTGGTGTTAAAACAAAAGATAAAATTGGAAAAAAAATAAAAAGACTCCATAATAAATCAGATTTTAAGAGAGTCACAGGTCTTTTGGATATTTTATATTTTTTATCTAAAGCAAAAGATTACACCGTACTTAATTCTAATGGATTTAATTTTGATTACGGTCCTGTTGACAGTAAAAAAATTGATACAATATATAAGTTTGTTAATGATAACTTTCAGGAACATATTCCATTGGAAACTATAGCTAGTAAAGTCAATATGACCGTTCCTGCATTTTGTAGATATTTAAAGAAAGTAAGTGGAAAAACATTTACTAAAATAGTTAATGAATACAGAATCGTTCATGCAACAAAACTTTTAACTGAAAGTGAAATGGCTATAACTGAAATTTGTTACGAATGTGGATTTAATAATTTCTCCCACTTTAACAAGCAATTCCAAATAGTAACAGGTAAAAACCCTTCAGTTTATAGGAAGCAAATTGAATCCATCACTTAGTTAAAATTAATAATCAAAATACCAATTAAATAAGTCAGTTCTTAACCCAAAATTGATCCACAAAGTGTTCGTGTCAAAATTAGAAGATGTATTTATCTCAGGATTATAATTTCTATAAACTATAGATGAAAATACTTTAAGATTAGTTGCTTTATTAACTGTATAACCAATCTGAAGATCCGTTAACAGTGTGCTTGTTTTGTTACCCTGACCAATCTTTACGCCAGCGTCATAAGGTCTATCATTATAACTTTTGTATATATCGCCTCCGTAACTAAAATTATCCTCTGTAGTATTGAAGTCCATTCCTCTTACACCATAGATTATCTTAAATGCACCATACCATCTGTCATAATTATATCTAGATATAAATATAGCTTCTCTAAAATTGGCACTCCAAAGGTGAGCCATTGATTGGTTAGTATGTCCATAATTGGTTTCAATTAAGTTTCCATCTCCACCTTGAGAATAAGTATAGGGTCTTACTTGATTGTATTCTAATTGAACCAAAAGGTTGTCTACTTTAAATGCATTATAATATTTAACCCCTAATTGGTAACCAAATTTATTTTTCCAACTTTGATTTCCAGCAAAAACATCTGATGTTGAAAATTCATCTATTATATATTGACCATAGATATTGACACTGTTATTAACTTTATACTTGAAAGTCAAACCCATTAATGCATTTCCTGCATCTTGCCCATTCTGAAACTCTATAGTCCTCAAGAAAATAAATGGATTAAGATAATCTAATTTAAAACCTTCTCCATTTGAATTAGACCATATTACTGACTCAAATAAACCTAAATTCAAACGTTTACTGATATTTAAACTTAAAAAGTGGTTCGCCATATATTTTGACAAATAGGATTTATTTAACTGCACCTCTGGCCTTATATCTTTCAACCACATCCAGTTATTAGTATATTTAATTTTCCAAAATTTAGTATTCAATTTTAAGTAAGTTGATGGTGAAGCCACATCACTTTGGAGTAATGACCTGTACCCATCACCTATGAAGTTTTTACCATATCCAAATTGAATATCCATGAAATCAGCAGGGGTATATGACAAATACGCTTCAGATACAGGGTAATCAAAAGCATTAGTACCAAAAGGTTTAGATATACCCCGTCCAGGAATAACTGCATGAGAATCTACTCCTTTGATTGAAATCGCATAATCATTAAAATATTGTGCAAAACGCCCTTGACTTTCGTAAAGTGTTGTAGAAAATGAAAGCTTAGAGCCCAAACCTCCTTGAACATTAAATCCTCTTGTATTATTATAAGTATATTTAAAATCCGCGTTGGTGTCATGTCCCAAAGCTAAATCTATTATTGGATCTAGTGTAAACCAATATTTTTCAGATTGCAATTGAACTAAATGTTCATTCCATAATTTCCTAGAAAACCATTTATTGGATGAATATTTTAAATGATCATATGAATTCCAAAAATCATAATAATTAGAAATGTCTTGATACACATATGGTTTAGAGGCCGTATGTGTATTTATTTCTACAGCATTAATTGCCGCATCAAATTTTGAATAAATATCATGGGAAAAAGGAATCTGTAAATTACTATGGTATTCTGGATATTTATATGGAATTAACTGTTCATTTACCACATCGTATTCATCGCTATCAGATTTTGAAGATTCTGCAATTGTGGGGGGAGTAAAAACTTTAATTTGTTTTTCTGAATTTGAAGGAAGTGGTAACTTTAAAGACACAGAATATTGTGAATATGTTGGTTTGCCATTATATGTTACTGGAGTAACACGAGGAAAACTTTCAAACATGTCACTAGCCGCAGTTTTTAAAGACCACTCATCAGCACTAACATGAAGCATCTTAAAAAGCCCCTTATCTGTAACTTCAAATAATATTTTAACCTCACCTTGATAATAACCTTCTAAGTCACTTGGCATTTTAAAATGGGCATTAATCAATTCATTCAAATGCGAATCAAAACATTGCTTAAGTGCGTCACCTTTAAATGATTTACAGGATTCAAAAATAGGAGATGATGTATAATTTATAATTTGAAAGGCATAAAAACACTTGATATTTAAAAAACTAAATATCAAGAATAAAATTATTTTATTCATAATAGATTTTAAGGGGCACAAATTTACCTATAAAATTACATCAAAACAATTTTGTAGTTGAATATACTGAAATAAAAAAACCATCTCTACAGAGATGGCTTTTTATATTTTAAGACTTATTTATTGTACTTCAAATCGGATTGGAAGAGAATAAGGAACCGTAACTGGGTTTCCACGTTGTCTTCCTGGCTTCATTTTTGGTAAAAGATTAATTACACGTTCGGCCTCTTTAGCTAAGCTTGGGTGAGGCGCTCTTGCTCTAACGCTGGTAACGTTTCCTGTTTTATCAATTTTAAAAATCACATTGATACGCATTCTTCCGGACAATCCAAGGTCACTAGCTAAATCTGTATTGAACTTTTTACCAACAAATTTGGTAATCTTTTCAGACATACAAGCCTTTCTCTCATTGTTATTTTTCTTCTTTTCACAACCAGGAAAAACAGGCACATTCTCAATCACAGAAAATGGCACTTCCACATCAACAACCTCATCTTCAACTTCAATATCGTCTACCTCTACAATCTCTTCACTTTCATCTGTTTCTGTAGATTCTATAACCGTCTCCTCAACCTCTTCCTCATCATCAACAATTTCAATTTCCTCAGGAGTTGCTGGTGGTGGTGGTGGTGGTGGTGGTGGAGTTAAAGGTTGATCAGTAATTGGGATTTCTTCGTCATCTTCCAAATTAACATTGAGAGTATCTAAAGCAATCTCTGCCAAATCGTATGTTTTGTAATTGATAGCTAGATTAGTCACTAGAAGCATTAATGCCAAACCAACAGCGAAATAAAGCGCGCTATTTCTTTTTACATCTGCTTTTGGATTTTTCTTAGGTTCCATAAAATCTCTGGGTTTATAAGGTTGCTAAAATAACCAATTAATAGTTAAATATGCAAACCATTAATTTAAATTAATTATACTATTTTTTAAAATAGAGACTAAAATAAGTCCCAAACACAAACCCAGTATATTAGCTATGATATCAAAAAAATCAAAACTTCTGTATGAGGTTAATGTTACTTGTAGCACTTCAATAATTATGCCAAATAAAGCACCTATTAGGAAAGATAATAAAATGTAATTTTTATTTGACTGATATAATAAATAAACTCCCCATACAAAACCCATTATCATGTATGCGGTTGCGTGATATAATTTATCATCAAAATCTGAGCCTAACTTAGGAATTACTGGACCTATTTTGATTAAACTCAACAATAAAAGCAATGCGCTATAACCGTATGCAAAAATTGCCGAAAATTTGCTAAGCACCAACCAGAGCTTTGTAGTCGTCGGCAGACATTAAGTTATCTGCCTGAGACATATCACTACATTTTATTTGGATCATCCATCCTTCATTGTAAGGATCTGTATTCACCAATTCAGGGGCATCCTCTAATTCTTCGTTAAAAGCAATGATTTCTCCAGATAATGGCAAAAATAAATCTGAAACTGTTTTCACAGCTTCGACGGTTCCAAATACTTCCTCAGCATCAAGGGTTTCATCTAAAGTTTCTACTTCAACATAAACAATATCACCTAACTCGCTTTGAGCAAAATCAGTAATTCCTACAGTTGCTATATCGCCCTCTATCTTGACCCACTCGTGGTCTTTAGTATACTTTAAATCAGCTGGTATATTCATTGTATTTTAATTTGTCACAAAAGTAATTTAATATTTAGATACTATCAATCCTAATTTCCAAAATTATAACGTAAAGTAAGTCCCGACCTTATGGTAGTTTGTGGGAATGAAGTTGAAATCGCATAATCAGAAAAAGCATAGTCTAAGTAAAAGATTCCCGTAAGGTTTTTACTGAACGCGTAATCTGCGTTAAACTTCATACTCCAAAGTGATTGACCTGAAGTAATTTGAGTATTATCAACATCTAAATATCTAATGTAAGTTTTATTATCTCTGTAAGATAAATCTGCTTTTAAATTCAAATCACTTTTAATGATTTGTTTGTTACCTGCAAGCTTTGATCTTATTCTTAAATCTTTAATTCTATACCCCATACCTAAGATATATTCTTTACCTTGAATTTCTGTTAAGAGATTATTGTCAAAACTCATTGACAATACCCTATCCTTTTTCATTTCGGCAAGAATTTTAATTGAATTTTTTAGTTCAAAATCTATTCTAAAAAGTGGACTAAATTGCTCTTCAAGATTAATATTACTGTAAAGTACTTCATTCTTGTAATTACCTGATTGATCGGTTACCTCTGCAGCCTGGTCATCATAATCAAGATTTGGATCGGCAGCTATATAATCCAGATTTGTTCTGAATTGATTAATCGTATAACTTGACCTGTATCCGTGGTTTATTGAAAAACGTCTAAAGTGTTTTTTAAACCATTTCATTTTCATGAAACCTGTATATTTTAATGTCCAATTTGGAATTGGAATGTCTCTAAATGCTGACAAGCTAACATCGTTAGCATCTGAGCCAGAGTAAGCTGATAGAAAAGCAGGTAATAAAACGGCTTGACTTGTTTTACCGTAACCTTTTGGATAGCCTTCATCATCAATCTCATAAGACTTGTCTCCATAGAAGCGCTTAGCGACACGATGCGCTATGACCAATCTATTTGATTTAAACTCGTCAAAAGCTTGGGACTGATTATCATTACTTTTACTAAATGCCGTTTTAATTAGTGCTGTAGAAATATTAAAGTTTCCAAAAGAGTTTGTAATTAAAGAGTTATAAACATCACTGAAACCATCACCATTACTATCGGTGGCATTAAAGTTTTCTGAGAGATTTTCAGAAAATGTTCTGCTTCCTGTCAAGTCTATTTTTAAATCCCGAATTAAATCAATACTTGCAGAACCATCCAATGTTTTGTTTGTAACCTCTGTGTATTGCTGATTAAATTCTGGAAAAACTGTAAGCCAACCGTTAGAGGCAACTCGTTGTCTAATATCAGCCTGACTACCAATGGTATATCCAAAAGTTGGTTTTGATGTCCCTAATGCCCCAGGTGTTCTCAAATAACCTGGTAGAAAAGAACCGTTATTCTCTGAATAATTTAATTGTACCCGCTTAACGCTAGTTAATACTTTCACAGTCCCGTCTAAAACAGATTTTCCAAAACTTTTACTCTTCTTTTTTGGCACTTGTGATGGAACAGTTGATGATGTTGATCGAGAATTTCTTCTCATATCTGGTCTAGAACCACTAGAAGAAGATTTAACCCCTAGGTAAGAATATAACTTGGTTAGATTAAGTGTTCCATTTATCGTATGTGTATTTGCATTTTGAATACTGTGACCTAAATCATAAGTCTGAATAACTCCATTACTATCTTCAATCTCTAAATTATTATTTAAATCAGAACCTTTTTGCCACTGAAAATCGCCCGTATATGAATAGGTGGCTTTTATGAAACTTAAGGTAGGAATTTTGTCCAACGGCAATTGATAATTAAGCTGAACTTGTTGACTTTGGATATTAGGATCACCAATATCAAAAAATCCATCCCACACATCTAACTCTGGGTTTTGTCTACCATTTATTTCATCATTCATAAAATAGTTTCTTACAATACTGCTGTTAGATGCCGCATAATTCAAACTTAAAGATTTAGAAAAATTGTAGTTAAAACTATATTGTGTATCAAAAGTGTAATTCCTTCTGAATAACTCTTCGACTTGAATGTTTTGACCAGTTAGTTCGGTATCTCTAAACTTTTGCTTATTGAATTGTCTGTTAATATTTGAATTGAATGAAATATTATTAGGCAATAAATTGAAATTAAAATCTTTGAATATTTTCCAATATTTACCAGTGAATAAAGAATCATTCTTTTTAAATGGCTCTATGGGTTTTGGCGCAAAACTATAATTATAATTTACTCCTGTTTTAATATTTTGATCCAAAGAGTTTTCAATTTCAAAATCACGATGTTCAATTTTATTGTGAGAAAAATTAAAAGTTAAGTTTTCCACATCATAGATTCTTGGCTTGGACTCTGCGGCTTTTTGTTTTCTTACTCCTATGAAGTTTATACTTTTTCGTTTAGTATAATCCTGAGATTGTTTAAGTATAGCTTCCTCTTCCTCATTACTAGTTGCAGCGTCTAATCTGTTTTGAAGTTTAATATCCTTAAACTGCTGATCAAACTCTGGAGTGATAATTTCTTCACCAGTCCCAAAATTAAAAGGAATATTTACACCCCATTTTTTAGGTAGTAATTGGCCAAGATTAACATTAGTAACCACATCATATTGGGTTACATCTTCTCGACTTCGTTCATTAGGCCTTTGTTCTACAGAACCAAAACCAATAGTACTTCGTTTACCTGTCATGCTAATATTTGCAAAATCAGCAAAATTGGTATCTAAACTAGCAATCGCTGCCCAGCCACCTTCATTTTCTAATTCTGATAGTCGCAATTCATTAAACCATACATTAGCACATTTTTCAAAATTAGATGCATTTTTAACACCCATCATTAAAGATCTGATATCACCGAAATTTGGATTCCCTTTTACGGTAACCCTTAATTGATCAAATTCTCTGGGTGCAAACTCATTTACTTCAACAATTCCTGACGTTGTCACATCATAAAACCTAGGAACCTCATCTGTTAATGTGCCATCTGCCATCCCCATAGCTTTAATTTTTTGAAGTACTTCAAGCTCTAGCTCCATGCTGTTAGGCCATACTATATCTGGATTTGATGAAACCCCATCAGTAACTCTTAATGGTAATTCTATTTGATAAAAATTCTGATTGTTATCATTACCCATTCTAATAAAACCAATAATTTCTCCGTCATCAAGGGGTTCGTTGTTTCTAGACTCTGCATGCATAAACATTTTGAGGTTCTTATATTGTCTCATGTCTACACTTATATTTTTAAATACACCTCTTGAATCCTCAGCTTCTAAATCACAAACCTCAACCAACAATGATTGTTCATTTTGTCGAATCATATTGTTGTTGTTATTGAGACGTTCTTGCTGAACTCCTGGAGGTGAAACATAGTTACCATCATTTTGTTGTAGTCCGATAACACCTACATTAAACTCGGTGTCTCCAAAATTAGGATCAGTAACTGGAGGGTTTTTTAGTGATTGATTATAGCGTCTCCAATCACTTCTTACAAGGTCTAAAGTTGCTAAGCGTAAAACGGTTTGTTCAGAGAAATTATTTAAATACATTCGGATGAATCTAATTGACCGTATATCTGATATTCCACCAACGGTTTTAGAAGGCTCTGAAATTGGAATCCTAAACTGGTACCATGTTACATCTCTAACATCTCCATTTGGAAGTGATACGGTTCGCACTTTAACATCATTGATATATTTATTATTGGTATTGGCTAGTGATGTTGGGGTGATATCCAATTCATACTCAAAATAACTGTCTATAGTGTTCATTGTATTATCCCTATTAATATCCTCAGCGTCAGGCTGAGCACTAGATCCCCTATTAGTATCTGTAAAGGCTTCAAGTGAGTTTCCATCAGATCCGTTATAATATTTATAACGCTCAAAAATGGATCCTTCGGTATTAAGGAAATACAAATAATTATCATTAGAAGGGTCAGGTCCAAAATCTAAACCTGTCTCTCTCTCGTCTAGCATCTTTTGTTCATCCGCATCGTTATAACCGTCATAACCAACGTCTTGATTGGTACGTTCCTGCCCTGTAGTTGCAAAGGTATAAACCAACGACTGAGTGCTTGGAACTACCGTTTCATAGGAAGTTTTATTTAGAACAGAAGCATCTCCGTTTTCTGGCAGTCCATTTTCATACTGTTTTTTGCCATCCTTAAGAACATCTTCTGATATATTTCCTAGATTAAAATAAAGTTTTCCACCAGGGTTGGAGGGGTTATCCATAAAAGGGTCTTGAAGCCAAAAATCAATATACTCTACATTTGCTTGTTCAAAGTCGGTAGAAGTAATCTGCCTTGTAATACCCGCCCAACTTTGAGATGGAGTATCCAACACACCATCTTGAGCATTAGTATCAAAATTATATGGTCCTCTTTCATTAGGATAATAATTTAAATCCAATGAATTTATGACCGCTGCCTGTCCTTGAACAATATCTATCTCAGGAAAAATTTCATTTATAAAAATACGTCTGGTATATAAATTAGATACATCATCGTCTGTAATACTGCTGGGTCTTCTACTACTGTAAAAAATGGGGTCAATGGAGTACCAGTTTAAATGAGCTCTATTAAATCCATTTTGATAACCCGCATTATCTTCATCCGGTTTTATTCCTAACCCTAAGGGTCTACTTGATAAGAACCAAGATTGAGGTGATAATAAATCTATACTCCCTTGTGTCCCCTCAAAATCATCAACATAGGCTGTCGCTTCTCCGTTAAAATCGGTGCCTTTTGGTGCTCCAGGCGCTAAATAAGCAAATTCACCTCTTACAGATAAATTTGATTTTGCATCGGTATCTATGTTTGGAAGTTTATTCACTAACCTAGTAAAAAATGGGACTTCTGTGGAATAATTCCCATTAAAACCAAAAATACTATTGTTAGTTGGCTCTGTTCCATAATTAGCCTTTTGGGTAATAGGACGTTCGTTAAGATTTAAAAACGTAGCCCCCAATAAAAAGTTTTCATTAAACTGGTGCTCCACATTTACTCCTGCAAAACGCCTAGTTTGCTGTCCAAATACCGCGTTATTTTCTACAGAAACTTCAATGGGTGTATTTGATGCCTTAAGAGCTTCATCTAATATTTGAACACGTCCCATCTGGTAATTTACAGTATAATCAACACCTTCAATAAGTACTCTCCCTCCTGCAGTTACTTTAACCGATCCGCGAGGTACATTAAATGCTCCTAATGGAATACCATCACCACCGGATGACTTATAGCGTCCTTTTATTAAGAATTTGTTTTTTTCATTTTCCTCTAAAGCAGCAGTTTTGGTCGATTTATACAATATATCATAAACGTACTTCTCTTGGTTTTTATTGACATAAGTGTCGGCGTCATAGTCTCCTGGATTATTAGGATCATCTAAAATATCAAACAAATACTTTCCAAATGGCTGGGCTTTAGTAAAAACAATTTTACCATTTTCAACCAATACGGTCATCCCTGAAACAAAATCAAAAAAACCATCCCCTCCAGTTTGTGGATCATTATTATAATTTAATCGGTCAAAATTAAAAAGACGAATCAGTGGTGTTTCTTGAATTTTAGTATCATCATTGGGGTCTGCAGTACCATTATCAAAATCAGGAAAAGTGGTGCCATCTACAGGAGTTATATAATTTAATGGAGAAGCTTCATTATAAAATAGATTCAACTTAAAATCTTCTTTACTTAACTGAAAAGCTCCAGTATCATAAACATTTTTCATCATTAAATCCCAAGTCGGCTCAGTCACACTAGTCACCGCGCTTTTCAACATTTTCAAAACCAAACTCTTGTTGGTAATAACTTCATTTTCCCCAACAGTATTATCAATACCAGTGGCCTCTACACCATCATTTGCAAATTCTCCAACCTGAAACACCTCTCCTCCCACAGTATATTGAAACGCCACTGCAAGAACTTCATCATTAAGTAATCTTTGATTTAATGAGATGTATCCTAATTGATTATTAAGTTTATAATCGGACCCTTCTATTAATTTTTTTGCATTTTCTAACTTACCATAATCAAACCCTTCATTTGAAGATGGTAATATTCCACTTTCAACTGTAGAAATATCCCTAACAGCTTCAGTTAACTGTGATCCAGAACCACCAATATTAGTGGGATCAAAATCGTTGTTGCCATTATCGGGGTATGCTCCTGGACCTATATTAACAAATCCTGGTGGGGCACTATCTAAACCTATCACGTCAGATTCTCCTAGATCCTGAAAAGCTACTACATTCCTTACATTTTCAGTTCTATTAGAACGGTTAGTAACCCATACTTCTATTCTGGTAATCTGAATGTTATTGTTGATAAAAGGATACCGTTCAAGTGCCTTATCATAGTTTTGATAGAAATATTGTGATAAAAAATAATGCCTATTTTCATCATAATCCCTAGCAAAAATTTCATATTCTTCTACAGTACCACCTCCCTCTGAAACCACTGATTTTGATTGTGATTTTTGCTCAGAAAATACAGCAGTGACTTTGGTTTTTCCAAACTGTAGTTCTGTTTTTACACCGAAAAGACTTTGAGAACCTGTTATAAGAGAACTATTTAAAGGCATACTTACATTACCAACTTCAATTTTTTTTACTATATCGTCCTCATCGGGTGTATATTCAAGTTTTATTAAATTTTGAAAGTCAAAAGTAGATTGAGTATCGTAATTAGCATTAACCTGAAGCCTAGTCCCTACTTTTCCAAGCATGCTTAAACTAATTCTTTGATTAAAATCAAAAGTAAAATTACTTCTATTTCTTGGTGAAAAGGCGGGATTATCTTGTCTTGTATATAAAATTCCAAGATCCATTTCTACAGAACCTTGGGGAATGATTTCTATGGTGTTACCGCCAAAGATTGTCTCAAATAATCCGGATTTGACGTAATATTCAGGTAAAAGATTTTTTTGAGCGTCTTCTGTACCTTCTTTTTTACCATCGAAAGCATCTATTTTTTCTTTATAGTATGACTTTACGCTTTCTTTTGTTACTAAAGCATCATATTCCTTGGGAGTTAGAATTACAGGATAATTGATATTAAAATCTCCAACTTTTTGAGTAAAAATATAGCGATCTGTTATGGGGTCATATTCATATTTAGAAGTTATCCCACTTGGATCAGGCAGTTTCATTTTACCAAAAGAAAAACCGGTTTTTACTGAGTCTTGTTGTTGGATTTGTTGAGCAAAAAGACCTTGGGCTACCAATATTAGCATAATGCATAATCTCACTAAACGAGCATCAACAAAATTTCTAAATTGGTTTTTCATTAATCTCTCTACAATTTTTTAAGTGCCTCTTTGATTAGTGTTTCAACACTTGCATCTGGCATAGATTTAACAATAGTCTGAAGTAATTTTTCAGATTGTTTCTTTGAATATCCTAAGACTTCTAATGCTGATAACGCTTCTTCTTGTGAACTATTGTTAATATGTTGAGAAACTTCATCAATATCAAAGCTTGTAAGAATTTTATCTTTTAAGTCTATTATGACACGCTGAGCAGTTTTTAAACCAATACCTTTTATAGATTGAATTAATGCCGCATTTTCTGAAGCAATCCCTTGCTGAACTTCTTCTGGCGTGAGAGAGGACAACATGGTTCTAGCAGTATTAGCACCTATTCCATTAACAGATATAAGTAGTTTAAAAATTTCTCGCTCCGTTTTAGTATAAAATCCATACAAAGAATGAGCATCTTCTCTTATTTGCAAATAAGTATATAGCTTGAGAAATTCCTGATCTGGAATAGACTCAAATGTATGGAGAGAAATATTTATAAAATACCCTACACCATTACAATCTATAATAACATCTGTTGGATTTTTTTCAACAAGCTTTCCTTGTATGTGTGTGATCATTAAGTTGTTGATTAGTCTCTCAAAAATACTAAATAAAATGGCATATAAAAGTTTCTATAATAGCATCTACCTATTTAATGTTGAAACTTTTCTTTTTGCTGAGCATCAATTACAGCTATAGCAGCCATATTAACAATTTCATCAACACTTGCACCCAATTGAAGAATATGAACAGGCTTTCTCATACCCATCATTATTGGGCCAATAGAATCTGCATTATTCAATTCCTTAAGGAGTTTGTATGTAATATTGGCAGAATCAAGAGTAGGAAATATTAAAGTATTTACTTTTTTACCAGCCAACTTTGAAAATGGAAAAGTATCTTGAAGCATTTGTTGATTCAACGCAAAGTCTACTTGAACTTCGCCATCAACAATCATATCAGGATAATTTCGATGTAAATATGAAACTGCTTGACTTGCTTTTGATGCTTTATCCGAATTTGAAGATCCGAAATTAGAATAAGATACCATGGCAGTAACAGGAGTCATACCAAACATTTTAACAACTTGTGTTGTCATCTTAGCTATGGTTGCTAGGTCTTTTGCAATGGGATCAATATTTATTGATGTATCACTTAAAAATAAGGGCCCTCTTTGAGTTATCATTACATTAGTTGTAGCAATACGTGTTGCACCTTTTGCTAATCCTATTAATTCTAACATTGGCTTAACAACAGTAGGGTAGCTTCTAGAATATCCTGAAATTAAAGCATCTGCATCTCCAGCATTTACCATCATTGCTGCAAAGTAATTACGCTCACGCATTTTAGCTTTTGCTGCATATAAGGTCACCCCTTTTCTAGATCTTTGTTGCCAATACAATTGCGCATAGGCATTTTTACGCTCAACCTCGTCATCAGATTTGGGATCAATAATTGGAATGTCAGCATCAAAATCTATGTCTTTCATCAAAGACGTAATGACGTCTTTTCTTCCTAATAAAATAGGGTGTGCAATTTTTTCTTCGTGAACTATTTGGGCGGCCTTTAAAACATCTAATTGGTCTGCTTCTGTAAACACAACACGTTTGGGTTGCATTCTCGCTCTATTTAATAATAGCCTTACAATTTTATTGTCGGCACCAAGACGCTCCATTAACTCTTCGCGATACTTATCCCAATTTTGAATAGGCTCTTTAGCAACACCACTTTCCATTGCAGCTTTAGCTACCGCTGGTGGAATTTCATAAATAAGTCTAGGATCAAAAGGCTTTGGAATAATATAATCTCTCCCAAAATTTAATTTGGTTTCACCATAAGCTATATTGACTTGTTCTGGAACAGGTTCTTTAGTTAATTTTGCAAGTGCTTTTACAGCGGCTATTTTCATAGCCTCATTAATTTTTGTGGCTCTTACGTCTAGTGCCCCTCTGAATATGAAAGGAAAACCAAGTACATTATTAACTTGGTTAGGGTGATCTGATCGCCCTGTGGCCATTATGATATCATCTCTTGTATCAACTGCGAGTTTATATGCAATTTCAGGATCTGGATTAGCCATTGCAAATACAATTGGATTTGAAGCCATGGATAAAAGCATCTTTGGAGTCACTATATTGGCTGCAGATAGTCCAATAAAAACATCAGCTTTGTGCATAGCTTCTTCTAGGTCATTCAGATCTCTATGAGTTGCAAATTCAGCCTTTTGAGTTGTTAAGTTTAATCTATCTGCACGAATTACCCCTTTACTGTCCAGCATAATTATATTTTCTGCCTTAGCACCAAAAGCCTTGTATAACTTGGTACAAGACACTGCTGCTGCACCAGCACCTGAAACAACTATAACAACATCTTCAATTTTTTTATCAGCTAATTCTAAAGCGTTTAATAGCGCTGCAGCTGAAATAATAGCTGTACCATGCTGATCGTCGTGCATGACTGGAATATCAAGTTCTTCTTTAAGACGGGTTTCAATCTCAAAAGCTTCTGGAGCTTTTATGTCTTCTAAATTAATTCCACCAAAAGTAGGAGCAATTTGCTTTACAGTCTGTATAAATTCTTCAACGTTTTCTGTATCTACTTCAATATCAAAAACATCAATATCTGCAAAAATTTTAAACAGTAATCCTTTACCTTCCATTACTGGTTTTGATGCTTCAGGACCAATATTTCCCAAACCTAAAACCGCCGTACCATTAGAAATAACTGCAACTAAATTTCCTTTAGCAGTATACTTATAGGCGTTGTCTTTATTTTTTTCAATCTCTAAACAAGGTTCAGCTACACCTGGAGAATAAGCTAAAGCTAAGTCGCGTTGACTGGAATATTTTTTAGTGGGAACAATTTTTATTTTACCTGGAGTAGGTTTTGCATGATATAGTAAAGCTTCTATTCTTTTACTTTTTTCACTCATTATTGATTAGTTTAAGAATGAAGCACAAATGTAAGCATACTGATTTGGATACACCTAATCTTTTAAAAAATGAATATTTCTTGTTAACCCTGAAAACTTAGTGCGTTTAACCGCTGAATTTTTAAATACTTTACGGAAAGTTTCCTCAGTTAGTTCTTCCCAATCTTTCTTTGACATTTCTAAAAGATTTGGATGAGGATTAAAAAGAGGCTCTTCGTGTGCTTTAGAAAATCGATTCCAAGGGCATACATCTTGACAAACATCACAACCAAACATCCAATTATCAAATTGCCCTTTATAAGAATTGGGAATTTGTTCCTTTAATTCAATAGTAAAGTATGAAATGCATTTACTGCCATCAACAACATAGGGAGCTACAATGGCTTGTGTAGGGCAAGCATCTATACATGCAGTACAAGACCCACAATGATCTGTAACAGGCGTATCATATTCTAGTTCTAAATCTACAATGAGCTCAGCGATAAAGTAAAAAGAGCCTGTCTTTTGTGTTAATAAATTACTGTGTTTTCCTATCCACCCCAAACCGCTTTTGGCTGCCCATGCTTTATCTAATACCGGAGCAGAATCAACAAAGGCTCTTCCCTCTATTTCTCCTATTTCTTCTCTCATAACCTCAAGAAGCGTTTTGAGTTTTTCTTTAATTACAAAATGGTAATCTTTACCGTAAGCATACTTGCTAATTTTTGGACTATGCTCATCTTTTTGAATTGTATCGGGATAATAATTAAGTAACAATGAAATTACACTTTTTGATCCCTCTACCAGTTTTGTAGTATCTAAACGCTTATCGAAATGGTTTTCCATATAAGCCATTTGACCATGCATATTTTTTTCAAGCCAAGACTCTAATCTTGGGGCTTCTTCTTCAAGAAACCCGCTTTTACTAATACCACAAGAAAGAAAACCAAGTCTTTTGGCATGTTCTTTAATAAGTTTTGTATAAGCTGTTTTATTTTGCAAAACAATAAAATAAGTACTTAGAATAATCCACCTTGACTAGTACCTTTAATTTTACCAAGATGTTTATATGCGGACTCGGTAACCTCTCGCCCTCTGGGAGTTCTTACAATAAATCCTTGTTGTATTAAAAAGGGTTCGTATACTTCTTCAATAGTTTCTGCACTTTCACTAACGGCTGTAGCTAATGTGGAAATACCTACTGGACCTCCTTTGAACTTATCAATTATTGTAGTTAAAATTTTATTATCCATTTCATCCAAGCCATGAGCATCAACATGAAGTGCCTCTAAAGCAATCTTGGCAATTGAAATATCAATATTACCATTCCCTTTAATTTGTGCAAAATCTCGAACACGCCTTAATAGAGCATTAGCTATCCTCGGTGTGCCTCTACTTCTTCCAGCAATTTGAATTGCTGCTTCCATAGTAATTGGAACTTTAAGAATTGAAGCACTACGCTCCACAATTGTAGTAAGTAATTTTGTATTGTAATACTGTAATCGGCTACTAATACCAAAACGCGCTCTCATTGGAGAAGTTAGAAGACCTGAACGCGTAGTGGCGCCAACCAATGTAAACGGATTTAATGCAATTTGAACAGTTCTTGCATTAGGACCGGACTCGATCATGATGTCAATTTTATAATCTTCCATGGCAGAGTAAAGATATTCTTCTACAATAGGACTTAACCGATGTATCTCATCAATAAACAAAACATCGCGTTCCTCAAGATTAGTTAGCAAGCCCGCAAGATCTCCTGGCTTATCGAGAACTGGTCCTGAGGTAACTTTTATTCCAACATCAAGCTCATTGGCTAGAATATTGGCTAAAGTAGTTTTTCCTAAACCTGGAGGACCGTGAAATAAAGTGTGGTCAAGAGCCTCGGATCTGAGATTAGCAGCTTTGACAAAAATCTGTAAATTTTCTAATACTTGTTCTTGACCTGTAAAGTCTGAGAATGACAAAGGGCGTAATTGCTTTTCAGCATCAAACTCCTCGGATGAATAATTTTCGTTAGTTGGATCAAGATGGTCATTCATAAAAACAAATATAAAAAAAAGCCTTCCAAAAAAAGGGAAGGCTATTATTAGTTATAAACTATAAGTTTTAATGTTGTAATTCCTCTTCTCCTTCTTTGAGGGGGATATTTTGTGGAACAAAATCTTCATCATGACCTGGCTTGCTGTAGTCATAAGCCCATCTATGTACCGAAGGAATTTCTCCAGGCCAATTTCCATGGATGTGTTCTACTGGTGTGGTCCACTCTAAAGTAGTTGATTTCCAAGGGTTCTGTGGTGCTTTTTTACCATAGAACATACTCACAACAAAATTGTATAGAAATACTAACTGAAACACACCACCTACTAAAGCGAAAATGGTAATTATTTCATTCACATTTGCCAAGTCGTCAAACAACGGGAAATTAGAATTTGAATAATAACGTCTTGGTAATCCTGCCATTCCGATAAAATGCATAGGGAAGAAAACCCCATAAGCACATACAGCAGTTATCCAAAAATGAAGGTATCCTAGATTTTTATTCAACATTCTACCAAACATTTTAGGATACCAATGATAAACCCCAGCAAACATTCCATATAGAGCAGATATACCCATTACTAAATGGAAGTGAGCTACAACGAAATACGTATCATGTACATTAATATCTAAGGCGCTATCCCCAAGAATAATTCCTGTCAATCCACCTGTTATGAAAGTAGAAACTAAACCAATTGAAAATAACATCGCTGGATTCATTTGCAAGTTTCCTTTCCACAATGTTGTGATATAATTAAAGGCTTTAACCGCAGAAGGGATCGCAATCAATAGAGTTGTAAATGTAAATACAGACCCTAAGAATGGATTCATTCCTGAGATAAACATGTGGTGACCCCATACAATAGTTGAAAGGAAAGCAATTGCTAAAATAGAGGCAATCATTGCTCTGTAACCAAAAATTGGTTTACGAGAATTTGTGGCAATAATCTCAGATGTTATTCCTAATGCAGGTAATAATACAATATAAACTTCTGGGTGTCCTAAAAACCAAAATAAGTGTTCAAAAAGAACCGGTGAACCACCTTGGTAATGTAAAACTTCTCCTTGAATAAATATGTCAGAGAGATAGAAAGATGTACCAAAACTTCTATCCATAATTAACAAGAGTGCCGCTGATAATAATACTGGGAAAGATATAATACCAATGATAGCCGTTACAAAAAAGGCCCATATTGTAAGTGGTAAACGTGTCATAGACATTCCCTTTGTTCTAAGGTTTATAACAGTAACCACATAATTTAATGAACCAAGTAAAGAAGATGCAATAAATATTGCCATTGAAACTAACCATAAAGTCATACCAGCTCCAGAGCCACCTTGAGCCATTGGCAAGGCACTTAGTGGTGGATAAATTGTCCAACCAGCTGCAGCAGGTCCAGCCTCAACGAATAAAGATATAACCATGATCACACTTGAAATAAAGAATAACCAGTAAGAGATCATATTAAGAAGTCCAGAGGCCATATCTCTTGCACCAATTTGTAATGGAATAAGTAAGTTACTAAACGTACCACTCAGTCCTGCAGTAAGAACAAAGAATACCATTATAGTTCCATGAATAGTAACTAATGCAAGATATATATCTGCATCCATAACACCTTCAGGAGCCCATTTACCAAGGAAAAATTCAAAAAATACATTTGGCTTTTCTGGCCATGCAATTTGCATACGGAATAATAGAGACATTAAAATTCCAATGATCCCCATTATTGAACCCGTAATTAAGTATTGCTTAGCGATCATTTTATGATCTAGACTAAAGATGTACTTTGTTATAAAAGTCTCTTTGTGATGTCCGTGATCTTCGTGATTGTGAGTATCTGTATGTGCTGACATAATATTTTTTTTACTAAACCTTATTTAATTAAAGTATTTGCAAAAGTTTTTTGCGAAGCTAACCAAGTATCGTACTCGTCTTGAGTCTCAACAATAATTTTCATTTGCATGTTGTAATGTGATTTACCACAAATCTTATTACATAACAATAAATAGTCAAACTCGTAACGTAACTCTTGTCCTTTATCTTCAACTTCTTGTTTCTTTTTTAAACGAATCTTATTGATATTGGCCACTTTGTCAACCATATCAGGATTCTGACGCATATCTTCTGTAGTTACAGTTGGTGTAAAACCAAATTGTGTAATCATTCCTGGTACACAGTTCATTTGTGCTCTAAAATGAGGCATATACGCAGAGTGTAGAACATCTTGTGAGCGCATTTTAAATAAAACCGGTTTACCAACTGGTAAATGTAACTCAGTAGTAATAATATCATCTTGTGCATTAGGATCAGATTCATCTACTCCTAAAATATTAGCACGGTCATTATCTATAAGTCTAACGTTTGCTTGTCCTAATACATTATCAGAACCCGCATAACGCGCTTTCCAGTTAAATTGTTGTGCATATAACTCTACAATAATAGGATCATTTTCTTCATCGATATTCATGATAGATTGCCATGTATATAACCCGTAAAGAATCAATCCTGTTAGAGTGATTACTGGAATAATTGTCCAAATAAACTCAAGTTTATTGTTATCAGCATAGAATAATGCCTTTCTACCCTTTTCCCCTTTGTACTTAAAAGCAAAATAGTGAAGTAAAAACTGAGTAACTGTCTGAACAAAGAATATAAGTAATAAAGAAATTACCATCAAGCTATCTATTTCAGACCCGTGCTCTGATGCTGGATTAGATAACAATGGTAAATCTCCCCATTTATAAATAGAAATAATTGTAATCAAATAAATGAACCCAAGGAAGCCCATCATAAGGTAACCATTAATTCTGTTATCCTTATCTGTAGCTACCTGATCGTTTGACACATTTGCTTGTGTTAAATCAAAGATTTTAACCATCTGCCAAATTGCAATGGCTATAAAAAGTACTATTAAAATTGGTAAATACGAAGTCATTATCTTTTATCGTCTTTAATTTTATTAATAATGAAAGTGTTCACTTTCCTTAAGTAACGGATTACCTTTTGCAATCAACGGAACTTTAGTAAGCGCATTGAAAACAATTAAAATGAACAGACCTGCAAAAAGCATTACTGAACTCAACTCTGGAATTCCTATTGACCATCTGTCTCCAACTGTAGCAGGCATTATCATGTTGAATACATCAACATAGTGTCCAACTAAAATGACTATCCCTACCATTACTACAAACCATGGAATTCTTTTATAATCACTATTCATGATAACTAAGAGTGGGAAAATGAAATTAAGTACTAACATTCCAAAGAATGGAATCTTATAATCCTCAATTCGTGTTACGAAATAAGTAACTTCTTCTGGAATGTTTGAATACCAGATTAACATAAATTGAGAGAACCATAAATAGGTCCAGAAAATACTTATACCAAACATGAATTTTGCTAAATCATGTAAATGACTATCGTTTACAGATTCTAGTAATCCTTTTGATTTTAAATACAATGTAATGAGAGCGATGGTTGTAATACCGCTAACAAACATACTTGCAAACACATACCATCCAAATAGTGTAGAAAACCAGTGTGGATCAACACTCATAATCCAATCCCATGACATCATCGACTCTGAGTAAATGAAGAATACCAAAAAGGCAGCAGACCATCTGAAAGATTTCACAAAGTTCTTGTTGTCCTCTGCATTATCTTGAGCAATAGAAAACTTTCTAGAAATTTGTCTGTAGAAAGACCATCCTGCAATAAAAATTATACCTCTAATTGTAAACCAAGTAAGATTTAACCAACTTGACTTCCCTTGAATAAGAGCGTCATGTGCTACCACTTCTGGGTCCATCCAAATAAAAATATTGTAATGACCAATAGTACCTGAAGCAACAGCAATAGCTAAAACTATTAAGGCGCCCGGTAATAAATAAGCTGTTATTCCCTCCATAATTCTAAATAACAATGGAGACCATCCTGCCTGAGCAGCAAATTGAATAGCATAAAAAGCTAAAACTCCAAGTGCAATCATCATAAAGAAGAAAGCTGCAACATATAAAGCTGCCCATGGTCGGTTTGCAATTTGGTGTTGAACGTGTTCAACGTGTTTAGAGTGTGCATCTTCATGGTGAGCAGTATCATCAGCATGTGCATCGTGACTATCATGTGATTCCTCAGATGCATGATGATTAGCTTCAGATCCATGATCAGATTCAACTACATGTGTATCATCGTGATGTCCTTCTGATGCATGCCCACCCCCATGGTATGCAGATTCATTAGCAAGTAGCGTTTCAACCTCATCAAATGATTTATGAGAAGACATAAAACCGCTAATAACACCTACAAGACCAAGGCCAATTAGAATGAATGCAAATATTTTTAATTTTTTAGAAAATGTGTACATGTCTTTAATTCTAAACTTTTAGTATAATCTTATTTTTCTAGGTCTGATTTCAACTTCAACACGTATGATGCTACTTGCCAACGCTCTTCCTCATTAAGCTGGTTAGCATAGGATCCCATAGCATTTTTACCATAATACATCACATGGTAAATACTTCCCTCAGTAATAGCTCTTCCAGCATCATCATAACTTGGCACACCAAGAATTTTCTCTCGCTTAACAAGCTTCCCTTGACCTTTTCCTTTATTACCATGGCAAATACCACAATAAACATCATAAAGTTCTTTTCCTCTTTTTAAATCTACATCATTAGCATCTAATGGTGATTTTAAATTGGCTTTAGCAAAATCATAACCTTCTGTTGTGTTAGCAATCTCATATAAAGAGTGCCCTCTTGCAATTGTACCTTCAACAGGTAATTGTGCCTCGACACCATTATTAAAAGCTGAAGACTCTGAATAAGCCTCATAACCCACAGACTCATACATATTAGGCATAAACTGATAGTTAGGTCTAGAGTCTTTTTGACATGACACTACTACCACTAAAATTGCTGATAATATTAAAGATTTTAAAATACGTCTCATGTTATTCTTTTAATGGGCTTTATCAATTATATTAATTTCAACCGCTCCAGTTTCTTTAAGAAATTTGGAAAGTTCTTTTTCATTATCATGGATGGCAATTTCCATTAAAAAATGATCATCTGTTGTTCTTGGATCTGGATTTTCAGCTTCTTTAAATGGCCACATCTTACTTCTTAAATAAAATGTGATTACCATTAAGTGGGCTGCAAAAAATACCGTCAACTCAAACATTATAGGAACAAAAGATGGCATATTTTCCAAATAGCTAAAGCTTGGTTTACCACCAATATTCTGAGGCCAATCTTCAATCATTATGAAATTCATCATTAATACTGCCACAGTTAAACCTACACAACCGTATAAAAAGGCACAGATAGCAATTCTTGTTGGAGCTAACCCCATAACTTTGTCTAGTCCGTGTACTGGAAAAGGCGTGTAAATTTCTTCTATATGATGTTTCTTCTCTTTAACTTTCTTAACAGCAGACATTAAAATGTCATCATCTGTATAAATAGCGTGAATTACTTTTGAAGCTTCCATATGCTACTTTAGTTTTTAGTTTCTTGATTAGTTCCTGAGGTTCTTTCATCTGCACCTGTTCCTACAAGTGATTGTCCAGCTTCTCTAATTTTTTTATAACGCTCACCTGAAGACTTTAAAATGGTCTTCACCTCGGCTTGAGCAATTACTGGAAAAGTTCTTGAGTACAATAAAAAGAGTACAAAAAAGAATCCAATCGTTCCAATAAAAATTCCTATATCAACAAATGTTGGTGAGAACATAGTCCATGATGATGGTAAATAATCACGGTGTAATGAGGTTACAATAATCACAAAACGCTCAAACCACATACCTATGTTTACAACAATGGATATTGCAAAAGAAAAAGTAATACTGGTTCTAAGTTTCTTAAACCACATAAACTGTGGTGAAAATACATTACAACTCATCATGGCCCAATAAGCCCACCAATAAGGGCCTGTTGCTCTATTTAAGAAGGCGTATTGTTCATATTCTACTCCAGAATACCAAGCAATGAATAACTCGGTAATATATGCTACACCAACAATAGAACCTGTAATCATGATTACAATATTCATTAACTCTATATGTTGTACTGTAATATAATCTTCGAAATTACACACCTTACGCATAATAATTAGTAAGGTGTTTACCATTGCAAATCCAGAGAAAATAGCACCTGCAACGAAATAAGGAGGAAAAATTGTAGTGTGCCATCCAGGAATTACAGAAGTTGCAAAATCAAAAGATACAATAGTATGTACAGAAAGTACTAAAGGCGTTGCTAAACCAGCTAAAACCAATGATACTTCTTCAAAACGTTGCCAGTCTTTTGCACGACCAGACCAACCAAAACTTACAAGGCTGTATATTTTCTTTTGGAAAGGTTTTACTGCACGATCTCTAAGCATTGCAAAATCTGGAAGTAAACCTGTCCACCAGAAAACTAATGATACAGATAAATAAGTAGAGATTGCAAATACATCCCAAAGTAATGGGGAATTAAAGTTTACCCAAAGTGACCCAAATTGGTTTGGAATTGGTAAAACCCAATAAGCTAACCATGGTCTACCCATGTGGATAATTGGGAATAAACCAGCTTGAACAACAGAGAAAATTGTCATAGCCTCTGCAGAACGGTTAATAGCCATTCTCCATTTCTGACGGAATAAAAGTAATACTGCAGATATAAGAGTTCCTGCGTGACCAATACCAACCCACCAAACGAAGTTAGTAATGTCCCAAGCCCAACCAACAGTTTTATTTAATCCCCAGGTACCAATACCTGTTGAAATGGTGTAAACCATACATCCTAA
The DNA here is from genome assembly GCA_042091495.1 of Bacteroidota bacterium. GTDB lineage: Bacteria > Bacteroidota > Bacteroidia > Flavobacteriales > Flavobacteriaceae > JBELHJ01. The sequence continues at coordinate 10,856 of JBELHJ010000013.1, read as the reverse complement.
TCCCCATAAAAAAGCGACAAGAGATATAGAGAATACAATCCACCAAGATTTATTTGCTTTGCCTTCAACCGGTTTAGCAATATCAACAGTCACATCGTGATATGATTTCTCTCCGGTTACAAGAGGTCTTCTAATAGGTGCTTCGTAATGAGACGCCATAATGATTTGTACTTATTTCTTAGTTAATTTATGATTCAGTTGTATTACGCACTTTTGTTTGATACATCACATTTGGTTTTGTCCCAACGTGCTCTAACAAGTGATACATACGATTATCTTCTTTTAGCGCAGCTACTTTACTGTGCTTGTCATTGATATCTCCAAATACCATTGCACCGCTACCACAAGCTGCAGAACAAGCTGTTTGGAATTCACCATCTTTAATTTCACGTCCATCACGTTTGGCGTCAAGGATTGTCTTTTGTGTTTTTTGAATACACATAGAACATTTTTCCATAACACCTCTTGAACGAACTACCACATCTGGATTAAGAACCATACGGCCTAAATCATCATTCATATGGTAATCAAACTCATCATTCTTATTATATAAGAACCAGTTAAAACGTCTTACTTTGTAAGGACAGTTATTAGCACAATAACGTGTACCCACACAACGGTTATACGCCATATGATTTTGTCCTTGACGACCGTGTGATGTTGCCGCTACTGGACAAACTGTTTCACAAGGTGCGTGATTACAATGTTGACACATTACAGGCTGGAAAGCTACCTGAGGGTTTTCAGAAGCTAACTCCATTTCACCAAATTCATTTAATGAACTTCCTAAACCAGAAATTGCATCTTTCTTTTCGTTATCCCCTGCAAAAGAATCTTCAGAAGAATAATATCTATCAATACGTAACCAGTGCATATCGCGGCTACGTCTTACTTCTGTCTTTCCAACTACAGGCACATTGTTTTCTGAGTGACAAGCTATAACACATGCTCCACAACCAGTACATGCATTTAAATCAATAGATAAGTTGAAGTGATGCCCTACAGAACGATCAAACTCATCCCATAAATCAACATCTGGAGAAGTAACTGGAGTTTCTTCATGATTTAAAGAAACCACAGGAACCGCATTCCAATACTTCTTATCTTTAGTGTTAAAAATTTCTAAGGTTGTTTCTTTAACAATATCGCCACGTCCCATTAAGGTGTTATGCAACTGAACACAAGCAAATTCGTGTTCTCCATCAGCAGCAGAAACAGATACTTCTTGTGTAGCACTAAATCCGATATATAATGGATAAGCATTAACACCAGTTTTCATTTCATCTTTAAGACCAGCTGAACGGCCATAACCAAATGATAATCCAACAGACCCTTTTGCTTGACCAGGTTGAATTATAACAGGCACCTTAACACTTACACCATTTACAGAGACATTAGCATAGCTACCATTTAGTGCACCATTAGCTACATTCTTATTAGACAAACCTAAAGCCTTTGCATCTTCTGCAGCAACAGTTAAGTAATTGTCCCAAGAAGTTCTGGTAATTGGATCAGGGAATTCCTGTAACCATGGGTTGTTGGCTTGTTGTCCGTCACCCATACCAGTTTTAGGATAAAGCACTAACTCTAAACCAGAAGCTTGTTTAGACGCTGCTAAAGTTTCAGCAGCATTAGCAGATGGTTCTGAAATTTCAACATCAGAAATTGTAGTTTCTGCAGCAGAAGCAACAAAAATACCATCGTGTAAAGCTTGATTAAATGATCCACCACTTAAAATATCAGACTGCCATACAGACTTAATATAATCGTGGTACGTATTAGGATTGGAAGTCCAAGATAAAAGGGCTTCCTGAAATTGTTTTGTATCAAATAAAGGTCTGATTGTTGGCTGTGTTAAAGCAAAATGACCTTTTTTAAGTTCAACATCTCCCCAAGACTCTAGGTAATGTGGGGCCGCGGCTAAATAATTAACCTTGGAAGATGTTTCATCCTCTTTCATTGTAAAAGCAATCTTAAGAGGCGTCTTATCTAATCCTGCTGCAAAATCGTCAGCATTTGGTAATGTGTAAAGTGGATTAACTCCGCTCATAATTAGAGCAGCAACCTTACCAGATTTCAAATCATTAACCAATTGTAAAACAGAACCATCATGACCTTGTCTTGTCATTATAGGTGTTTCTGGTTTAAAAGCTTTACTACTTAAATAGCTATTCAATTCTAAAGCCACTGTTTGTGCACTTACATCTTGAATACCAGTAATTACAACAGCTTTAGAACCCGCTTTTTTAATATGTTTTGCAGCCAATTTAACTTTTGCATCAATAGCTTCAGGTAAAGACCCTGAAACAGAATTTCCGGTAACATAGGCATACAACTTGGCTAGTACTAATTTTTGTTGAGATGGTGTTACAGGAACACGGGTATCTGCATTAGCACCAGAAAGCGACATATTAGATTCAAAATGGATATGCTTAGACATTTTTCCATGATCCGGAATTCTGTTTTTAGCATAATCAGAGTCGAATCCACCGCCTTGCCAATCTCCAAGAAAATCAGCACCAACAGAAACTACAACGTCAGCAGCGCTAAAATCATAGTCAGCTAAAGCACGCTCACCAAATTTGGCTTGAAATGCGTCTAAAGCAGCAGATTCTGAAATAGCATCATAAGTAACATGAGATACGTTACCATACTTTGCTTTAAATTCTGAAATAAGCTTTGTTGTAGATGGGCTTGCATATGTTTGAGTAAGTAAAACAATTTGCTTGCCTTCAGCAGCTAATTGAGATAACTGTTCTGTTGTCTCTGCATTAAAAGTGTCCCAAGAAATAGCCGCACCATTTTTTAATGGTGTCTTAAGTCTTAGATTATCATATAATCCTAAAACAGAGGCATTAACTCTCGCGTTAGCAGAACCATTAACACGAGCTAAATTGTTATTCTCTATTTTAATTGGACGCCCTTCTCTAGTTTTAACCAACACGCTAGCAAAATCATATCCATTTGCAATTGTAGTGGCATAATAATTAGCAACACCAGGGATAATTTCTTCAGGTTGAACTACATAAGGAATTGATTTTACAACCGGCCCCTCACAAGCAGCTAATGACGCTGCAGCAGTACTAAAACCTACATATTTAAGAAAATCACGACGCGAAGTTGAAGAAGCTGCTAATGAATCTTTATCACCTAAAAACTCATCAACAGGAATTTCTTCTGCAAATTCATTTTGTCTTAGCGTCTCAACAATAGAGCTGTCATTGTTTAGCTCCTCAACACTTTTCCAGTATTTCTTGTTTGATGACATATTATATAATTGAATTACTTCTTACTTAATTAATAGTGACACTTGCCACATTCTAAACCACCCATTTGAGCAGCAGTTAACTTATCTACTCCATACTTCTTAGATAATTGCTCATGAATTTTTGTATAATAAGCATTATCTTCAACTTTCACGTTTGTTTCTCTGTGACAGTTAATACACCAACCCATAGTTAATGGCGCGTGTTGGTACATAACTTCCATTTCCTCAACAGGACCATGACAAGTTTGACACTCAACACCCGCTACTGAAACGTGCTGTGAGTGATTGAAATAAGCAAAATCTGGAAGATTATGAATTCTCACCCATTTAACAGGCTTAGTTTTACCAGTATATTTCTGCTCGTTTTCGTCCCATCCAACAGCCGCATATAGCTTTTTAATTTCTCCATCATAAAACTCTTTTGAGTATTCTTCTGTAGCTGTAGATTCTGCTACTTCATAAATAGATTTATGACAATTCATACAAATGTTTAATGACGGAATACCAGAGTGTTTACTAACTCTTGCCGAAGAGTGACAATATTTACAATCTATACCATTGTCACCTGCGTGAATTCTGTGAGAGTAATGTATTGGCTGTACCGGCATATAACCCTGATCAACACCAATCTGAGATAAATACCCATAAACAAAATAAGCACTAGATAGTAATAAGAAGATTACTGCTACTATAACTAAAAACTGATTTTGAATAAATGCTTTCCATATTGGAGTTCTAGGCTCCTTAACCGGCAACTCAACTCCTTTTTCTTGCGCAAATTTTGTTAATGTTTGTCTAACAACAACTAACGCTACAGCCAATAATGCAAAAAGTACTGCAAGCGCCGCTAAAAGAATTTGATTGGATGAATCATCATTACCTGCACCTGCCCCACTAGCAACAGCAACAACAGCTGCTTCTTTCTTTTCTGGAACCGCAGCGGTATAAGCTAAAATATTATTTAAGTCTTCATCAGACAAAGTTGGAAAAGCAGTCATAGCCGTTTTGTTGTACTCGTTGTAAACTTTGTTGGCATAAGCATCTCCAGACTTAATTAATCCAGAGCTGTTTCTGATCCATGAGTACAACCACTCTCTGTCTAATCCTTGCTCTTCACTCAAACGCGCCTCAACATTTCTTAATGCTGGACCAGTCATTTTTCTATCTAACTGATGACAAGCAGCACAATTGGTATTAAACAAAGATTTACCCTTTGCAACATCACCTTCTTGTGCAAACAATGAAGACGAAAAAACCAATAAAACAACAAAGCTAATGTGAGAAATTGTAGAGGTTAATCTGCGGGACATTACCTGTTTCATATTTGTAGTAAAATTTCTTCTAAAATTTGGCATGATTTTTAATGTAATTTATGAGAAAAATTCTCAAAAAAAATCTTTTGCAAAAATAAGGCATAAAGTCGATTCTAGGAATCATAACGAAGTGTTAATTGCTAATTTATAAAGATTCTAAATAGAATGTTTTTTAAGATGATACTTAACAATAAATTACATTTGTAAAAAAACAATTAAATGGCCTATAAAAATCAACTTTTATTAGCAATAATCTTTGTTCTAGGAGCTTCATTTCAAAACCTAAAAGCTCAAGAAGGTACTGTTAATATAATTCAGGATACTAAAATCACTAAACTGTTAGAATACAAAAAAGACCCTAGAATTGTTGATTTATATCGTATCCAAGTTTATACAGGAAGCAGAAAAACCGCCTTTGAAAAACTAGAAGAATTTAAAACTGTTTTTCCCGATATTGAAACTACAATCTTATATGACACACCTAACTACAAAATATGGGTTGGAGGATATAGAACAAGACTTGAAGTAGATAATGCTTTAGTAACTATTAAAAAAGAATTTCCAGCTGCTTTTAAAACCAAACCTATTCAGAAAATAGAGTAAAAAAAAAGTCAGATTTTCATCTGACCTTTCTTTATTATTATTTTAAAGTTTTCTTGACTTCAACTTCTTGGAAAGCTTCTACAATATCACCTCCCTTAATGTCGTTGTAGTTTTTAATTTGTAAACCACAATCATAGCCTTTAGAAACTTCTTTAACATCATCTTTAAATCGTTTTAAAGAAGTAAGTTCTCCAGTAAACACCACTACACCCTCTCTAATTAAACGTATGCCAGAATTTCTAAAAATCTTACCATTGGTAACCATACATCCCGCAATAGTTCCAATTTTAGATATTTTGAATGTTTCTCTAATCTCAGCTGTTCCAGTAATTTCCTCTTTAAGCTCAGGAGACAACATACCTTCCATGGCATCTTTAAGATCATTTATAGCATCATAAATGATAGAGTAAGTCCTAATATCTATTTCTTCTTTATCAGCAATTTGTCTCGCATTACCCATAGGTCTTACGTTAAATCCAATAATAATTGCATCAGAAGCAGACGCTAATAAAACATCACTCTCTGTAATAGCACCTACAGCTTTATGAATAATATTAACTTGAATTTCTTCTGTTGATAGTTTCTGGAAAGAATCTGTTAAAGCTTCAACAGAACCGTCCACATCACCTTTAAGAATTATATTAAGTTCTTTAAAATCTCCCAGAGCAATACGCCTACCAATTTCATCAAGTGTAATATGACGCTGCGTTCTTACAGACTGTTCTCTTTGAAGTTGTGTTCTTTTGACAGCTATTTGTTTAGCCTCTCTCTCATCTTCAAAAACATTAAACTTATCACCAGCTTGTGGTGCACCGTCTAAACCTAAAATAGATACTGGAGTTGATGGTCCTGCTTCAGCAACATCATTACCACGTTCATCATGCATAGCCTTAACTTTTCCACTATTTTTTCCAGCTAAAACATAATCTCCAATTCTTAATGTTCCTGCTTGAACTAATATAGTTGATACATAACCACGTCCCTTATCTAAATAAGCTTCTACAACAGTACCTGTTGCAGACTTAGCTGGGTTGGCTTTCAATTCTAAAATTTCAGCTTCTAACAAAACTTTTTCAAGTAATTCATCAACACCTTGGCCTGTTTTTGCAGAAATATCATGCGATTGTATACTACCTCCCCAATCTTCAACTAAAAGATTCATAGCTGCAAGACCTTCTTTAATCTTTTCAGGATTTGCAGTTGGCCTATCAATTTTATTTATAGCAAAAACTATTGGAACTCCAGCAGCTTGTGCGTGAGAAATGGCCTCTTTAGTCTGTGGCATAATATTGTCATCTGCAGCTATAACAACAATAGCTAAATCAGTTACTTGAGCACCTCTAGCACGCATTGCCGTAAAGGCTTCGTGACCTGGTGTATCTAAGAACGCAATTTTTTGACCACTGTCTAACTGTACACCGTAGGCTCCAATATGTTGCGTAATCCCACCTGATTCACCAGCAATAACATTTTCTTTTCTAACATAGTCTAATAAAGAAGTTTTACCATGATCTACATGACCCATCACAGTTACTATTGGAGCTCTTGGTAATAAATCTTCCGCCTTATCTTCTACCTCTTCAATAGCATCTTCAATATCTGCGGTAACAAATTCAACAGTAAAACCAAATTCTTCAGCAACTATACTTAATGTTTCTGCATCAAGTCTTTGGTTCATGGTAACCATCATACCTAAGGACATACATGCAGAAATAATTTGATTAACAGAGACATCCATCATAGTCGCTACCTCACTAACAGTAACAAATTCTGTAACTTTAAGCACCTTGCTTTCTGCTTGTTGCTGCTCTAAAGTTTTCTCAGACTGTTCCCTATGTTGATCTCGTTTTTCACGTCTGTACTTAGCTGCTTTTCCTTTAGAAGATTTCCCTTGAAGTTTCTCAAGAGTTTCTCTAATTTGTTTTTGAACTTCAGCTTCAGTTGGCTCTTCTTTAACAACAGGCGGTTTGTTCCCTTTATTAAAGTTTCCTCTTCGATTGTTGTTTCTGTTATTATTTCTATTATCAGGTTGGTTCCTAGAATTAGGATTCACTTTACTGATACGTTTTCTTTTCTTCTTGTTGTCAGAATTATCTGTAGAAGATTTTTCTTCTTTCTTTTTCTTAGGTTTAGAGAACTGAGATAAATCAATTTTCTGACCTGTAGATTTAGGCCCAGAAAGCTTTTGATATTGTGTTTTTACAGTTTCATTAACTACTTCCTCATTAGACACTTTAGTATCTGCCGTCGAAGCTTGAGTTTCTTTTTTTGTATCCTCTGTTGTTTTAACTTTAGGCTTAGCCTCAGAAACAGGCTCTTTTGCTACAGGCTTAGCTTTTAAAATTGGTTTCTTTTTTGATTTCAACAATTCGGGATCAATCTTATCTAATACTTTAGGGCCTTTAAAAGCACTTTTTGCTTTAACAACCTCAGGCTCTTTCTCCTGAGAAGACTTGGACTCAACATCAGCATTTTTGCTAACCTCTTCCTCTTGATTGTCTTTGGATTTGTCACTATCAAGTTCAATTTTTCCAACTTGTTTGGGCCCAGAAAGTGCAGCTTTAGCAACCACAACAGCGCGCATGGCCTCTTCTTCTTTAGCCTTTTCCTCAAGTTCTTTTTCCCTTTGAAGCCTTAAATCTTCTTTCTCCTTTAGCTTTGCTTCACTAACCTCTTTAGATGCTACCTTTTTACTAGCATCAGTTTGAAATTCATCAGAAAGTAATGAATAAACTTCTTGAGAGATTTTAGTATTAGGACTCTTATCTATTTCGATCGCCTTTGATTCTAAAAAATCAACTGCCCTGTCAATAGAAATATTGAGTTCGCGTAATACTTTATTTAATCTGAATGTTTGAGCCATAAATCGCCTGTAATATAACTTAAATAAATCTTAATCTTCAAATTCTTCTTTAAGAATTCTAATAACATCAATGATTGTTTCTTCTTCTAAGTCTGTTCGCTTTACAAGATCATCAACATCAATTTCTAATATGCTTTTTGCAGTGTCTAAACCTGCTTTTTTAAATTCATCTATAACCCAAGATTCGATTTCATCTGAGAACTCTGATAATTCAACATCTTCCTCTGCACCTTCTCTGAATACATCAATTTCGTATCCAGTAAGTTGTCCTGCTAATCTTATGTTATGACCACTTCTACCAATAGCTCTTGAAACCTCTTCTGGCTTTAACAAAACCTCTGCTCGTTTATTTTCTTCATCTAACTTGATCGAAGTAACTTTTGCTGGACTAAGCGCTCTCGTTATATATAATTGGAGGTTATTGGTGTAATTGATAACATCAATGTTTTCATTACCTAACTCTCTAACAATACTGTGTATTCTAGATCCTTTCATACCCACACATGCACCTACTGGATCAATTCTATCATCATAAGAATCAACAGCGACCTTAGCCTTTTCGCCTGGAATTCTAACTACATTCTTAACATTGATTAAGCCATCAAAAACTTCAGGAATTTCTTGTTCGAAAAGTTTTTCTAGAAATAAAGGAGATGTTCTAGATAACACTATAGAAGGTTTTGTTCCCTTCAATTCAACACTCTCAATAATACCTTTTACATTTTCACCTTTTCTAAAGAAATCAGAAGGTATTTGTTTTTCTTTAGGTAAAATTATTTCGTTCCCCTCGTCATCTAATAAAATGATAGCTCTATGTCTAATGTGATGAACTTCTGCAGTAAATAATTCCCCTTCTCTATCTTTAAATTCTTTGTATAAATTAGTATTGTCGTGTTCGTGAATTTTAGATATTAAATTCTGTCTAAGGGCCAAAATTGATCGTCTTCCCAGTTCCACTAATTTAACTTCCTCTGCAACATCTTCACCAACTTCAAAATCCGGTTCGATTTTTTGGGCCTCAGTAAGTGTGATTTCTTGATTTGGATCTTCAACCTCGTCATCTGCAACAACAATCCTATTTCTCCAAATCTCTAAATCACCTTTATCTGGATTTATAATGATGTCAAAATTATCATCATCTCCATATTTCTTTTTTAAGGCATTTCTTAAAACATCTTCTAAAATCGCCATTAAAGTAACACGATCAATAGATTTATCATCTTTAAACTCTGAAAACGAATCAATTAAAGCAATGTTTTCCATAACTCTTATGAATTAAAATTTTATTTCAACTACAGCTTCTTTTACAAGCTCAAATTCTATATTAATACTTTTATTTACAGTAATCTTACCTTTACCAATTGGCTTGGGCTCTCGAGCTTTCCACTCCAAGACAATGGCGTTATCTAATACATCGGTTAATACCCCTTTGAAAACTTCACCGTCTTGATGAGTTACTTTAAGATGTCTTCCTTTGTTTTTAACATATTGTCTTGAATTTACTAAAGGGGACAAAGCTCCAGCAGAAGTAACTTCCAAAGAAAAGTCATATTGATCTCTATCTATGTTGTGTTCAATAGCTCGACTAACAAATACACAATCCTCAACTAAAACACCTAGATCTCCATCAATCTCAATTTTTATTTCATTAGTTTCAGAGATCTTAAAACTAATTAAAAACAAATCTTTACGCTCTTCTAGAGCTTTGGCTAATAAATCCTCTACAAGTTTTCTAAACATTTTTAAGTATAAAAAGAGGGGACTTGCGGTCCCCTCATGTAACTTTTTCTTTCGTCGCTGCAAATATACAACATTTATTTAGACATAAACAAACTTACTGTAAGTCAATTTTTATCATTAAATTTATGACACTAACAACTCTCACTTCAATGAAAAAAATACTTGTCCCTACAGATTTTTCTAAAGAAGCAGAAAATGCTTTAAAAGTTGCTTCTGACTTGTGCAGAAAATTTAAAAGTTGTGAAATATATCTTTTGCATTTATTGGAATTACCATTACACCAAGTTGATGCATTTAGCTCTCACAGTGACCTACCAGAAGCTATATTTTTCATGAAAATAGCTCATAAAAAGTTTGAAAAACTCATGAATTCAGAATTTTTAAACAATGTTAAGGTTCATGAGATCGTTAGAAGTGATCTTGAGTTTGGTCATATAGCTAATACTGCTAAGGAACTTGACATTGATATGATTGTAATGGGTTCACACGGTACCAGCGGATTTCAAGAAATGTTTGTTGGTTCTAATGCTGAAAAAATTGTAAGGTCGTCTGAAGTTCCTGTTTTAGTCATAAAAAACAATCACGAAAAATTTGAGGTGTCAAATTTAGTATTTGCCTCAGATTTTCAAAATGACAACAAAAAAACGTATGAACAAGCTATAAATTTTGCAACTATTTTCAATTCAAGGATAGATTTGCTGATGGTAAATACAGCCTCTAAATTTACAACTACAAAACAAGCCCTAAAAAAAATAAACAAGTTTGTAGAAAATTATAATTACCCTAACCAAACTATAAATATTTATAATGATGAAAGCGTAGAGCAAGGTATTTTAAACTTCTCTAAAGATGTCAATGCGGACTTAATTGGCATAAGCACTCATGGTAGGCAGGGTATTGCTCATTTCTTTAACGGAAGCATCTCTGAAGACCTAGTTAACCATGCCAAACGGCCTGTAATTACATTTAAAATTTAATGATATTTTAAATAAAAAAGCCTTCCATTTGGAAGGCTTTTTGTTGGCCCACTAGGGCTCGAACCTAGACTCTTCTGGACCAAAACCAGACG
>JBELHJ010000012.1:46214-52352 GCA_042091495.1 Bacteroidota bacterium | reverse complement strand
TGGCGCACAGGTGCTAATGAGGCCACAACGTTTTCATCAAGTTTACCTATTACAATTAATAATAAGAAATTACCAAAAGGGCTCTATACCTTGTGGACTATTCCTAATGCTTCTTCGTGGGAAATTATTTTTAATAGCAAACAATACCCTTGGGGTGTGGATGATCAAATGAAACCCATGAGAGATTCTGAATTTGATGTTTTAACTGTTAAAATCCCGGTGACTGAAATTGACCAAGTCATAGAACAATTTACAATAGGTTTTGATAATCTAAGAAATCCTTTAGAAATGTATTTGGCGTGGGATAATACAAGAATAAATATTCCTATTATTCCAAATTAATTTATAATCCTGTGATGTCAAAAAAACAATCCGCATTAGATGTAAAATCCGGAGTAGATCAATCCGATTACACTCATGATGCTAATATTAAAAGCATCAAAGCCAAACGTAAAGCATTAAAAACAAAAAACACCATATTTGATGATTTAACAAGTGGTTCTATAACCGCATTAAGTAAAGCCATAACACTTTTAGAAAGCACATTAGTTGAAGACCAAAAAATTGCTAAAGCATTAATAAATGATTGTCAAAAAGCTAGTAAACCCGCTACAAGAATTGGAATTACTGGCATACCAGGAGTAGGTAAAAGCACGTTTATTGAAGCTCTAGGCTTATCGTTATTAAAAGAAAACCATAAACTGGCGGTGTTAACGATAGACCCCTCTAGCCCTGTAAATAAAGGAAGTATTCTAGGGGATAAAACACGTATGGAACAACTATCAAAACATCCTAGTGCTTTTATTAGACCCACTGCCACCGGAAACACATTAGGGGGTGTTGCTAGAGCAACAAGGGAAAGTATTATTTTGTGCGAGGCTGCAGGTTATGATACCATTATTATTGAGACTGTTGGAATTGGTCAAAGTGAAGTTGCCGTTAAAAGTATGGTAGACCATTTTATGTTGCTTCAAATTTCAGGAGCTGGCGATGAACTCCAAGGTATTAAACGTGGCGTTATTGAAATGGCAGATACTATTATAATAAATAAGTCTGATGGTGAAAATATAAAAGCATCAAAACAAACTAAACGTATGCTTTCGAACGCTCTTCATTTGTATCCAGAAAAAAATTCAGGATGGCCTTGTGAAATTTTACTATGTAGCGCTATCGAAAATACTGGTTTAGATGACATATGGAGTCACATAAAAAATTACATGTCTCATGCCGAAATTTCTGGGTATCTAAAAGCAAATAGGTCTTTGCAAAACATGTATTGGTTTGAGGAGACTATAAAACAAACTTTGACAGAAAACTTTAAAAACAATCCTAAAACAAAAGAAAAGCTTATCCAGCTAGGCAAGCAAGTAGAACAAGGGTTGTTAAGTCCTTTTGAAGCAGCAGATTTGTTATTTTCTTAGAAATTATTATTTGACTAATTTCAAATCGAGATACTTACAAATTTTATACCAAAGCCAACCTGAAAAGACCCCAAATAATGCGCCACAAAAAACATCTAGTGGGTAATGCACACCAACATATATTCTACTGTATGCCATAAATAAAGCCCAAAATATCATTAAGGGAAATAAAAATTTATAAGTCCTCTTAAAGGTTAAGCCAATAAAAATGGCCAACGCCATGGAATTAGAGGAATGTCCTGAAAAAAAACCATGCCTACCACCGCAGCTAGCTTTGACAAGACGCATAAATTCTGCAACATCAGGCTCATGACAAGGTCTTAATCGCATAAATCCACCTTTAAATAGATTAGTTACTTGATCCGTAAACGTAATCATCAATGCAATTGAAATGATTGTTACAAGAAATGGTCTTAAATTTTTGTGTTTGAATAATAAGTACAGTAATAATGCATAAAAGGGAATCCAGTTGAATTTTGTAGTATAAAACATCCAAAAAGCATCCCAACTTTCAACACCTAATCCATTTAAATAAATAAATAGTTCTTGATCTAAACTTATAAGTTTATCTAGCATTATTCATCATATTTAGATACCTCATCATCATAAAAAGAAGAGGCTTCTTCAATTAACTTACCAACCATGAGTTCGAGTTCTTTCTCGTCGAGAGCATCAAACTCTTCGAACCACTCTATTTCATCATTCTCAAGATTAATAATAAATCGAGGGAATTCTGTATGAATAATAAATATAGCATTAGGGTATGCCGTATTGTCGCCTAAAATAAACTTTGGTAATTCCATATATTACTTATTAGATTGTAAAATTAAACGCTTTGTGAGATAATTAAAACGTATAAACAATAAAAGTGCTGCAGCTGTTAAACCAGATAATAAGCCAATCCATATACCCATACTTCCTAATCGGTAGGATTGTCCTAAATAAAAACTAATTGGAAAGCCTATAATCCAATAGGATATAAAAGTAATCACTGTTGGTATTTTTACATCTTGAAGACCTCTCAAAGCCCCAAGAGCAACAACTTGAAGACTATCGCTTAATTGAAAAACCGCAGCTACTAACATCAATTTAGAAGCTATTTTAAGAACCTCTTTGTTATCATTTAAATTCATGATATCATTTTGATCCAAATATATCAGTGGTAATGTTTTATGCCCAACAAAAAATAGAATCGCAAAACAAAATGCAAGAAGCAAACCTAAAAGGAAAATAGAAAAACCTATACGTCTTAATTCTCCATAACGCAATAGCCCCTTTTGATTTCCAACTCGAATCATTGCTGCTACACTTAATCCCATAGCCACCATAAATGTCATTGATGAAAGGTTTAATGCAATTTGATTAGCCGCTTGGGGATTTTTACCCAATGTACCACTTAACCAAATAGCAGCGGTAAAAACAGCTACCTCAAACAACATTTGTAATGCACTTGGCGTACCAAGGTTAATAATTTTTTTCAGCATTGATGAATCAAACAACAACCATTTGACCCTTGAAACGTAATGCTTCGTTTTTGATTTATTCAATAATAAATACCATAGTAATCCAACCATAGCCAATCTTGAAAAAAAAGTTCCGTAGGCAGCACCAATAATCCCTAACTCTGGAAATCCTAGTTTACCGAAAATTAAAACATAATTTAAAATTACATTGACTACATTTCCAACTAAGGTAGCGTACATAGGATACTTTGTTACAGATAACCCATCACTAAACTGCTTAAGTCCTTGAAAAATCATTAAAGGAAACAACGAAAGAGCCACTAAATTTAAATAAGGCATGGCCAATTCAACCACTTCAACAGGTTGCTTCATTGCATACATTAAAGGCTTAGCAATGAAAATCATGAGCGTTAGTCCTGCTCCTAAAATCGTACACAACCACATGCCGTGTTTAAATGCAGAACAACCTTGAGTAGTTTGTTCTGCAGCATCTGCTTCAGCAACTATTGGGGTTATCGCAGTGGAAAAACCTATTCCTAATGCAATTGAAATAAAAATAAAACTATTACCCAAAGAAACAGCAGCTAATTGCGCGGTGCCAAGCTGTCCCACCATAATATTGTCAATGAGTCCAACGAAAGTATGACCTAACATACCCAATATAACAGGAGTAGCTAACTTTAAATTGTACCTAAATTCACTTGTGTATTTGTGAAGCATTGGACAAAGTTACACTTAAAAAAATGAGTAAATAAAGTATTTATAATTTAATACCCCATAGTATTAGAAGCTGCTTTAAAATCAGTAATAATTTCATCAACAATGTCCTTTACTGGTTGAATTTTGTTGATTAAACCACAAACTTGACCTATTTCAAGTTCACCCTCGTTCAAATCGCCTTCAAACATTCCTTTTTTAGCACGCCCTTTACCTAAAATCTGTTTCAATTTATCTGGTGAGGTCCCTTTTTGGTATTCTAATTGAAGTGTATTGTAAAAATTATTTTTAAGCATTCTAACGGGTGTCACCTCTTTTAATGTAAGTTGTGTATCACCTTCACCAGAATTTATAACATATTCTTTAAACAAATCATGTGCTGACGATTCCTCACTTGCTACAAACCTACTACCTATTTGAACCCCATCTGCTCCTAATACCATTGCTGCTAACATCCCCCTACCGGTAGCAATACCCCCTGCAGCAATTAATGGAATTGAAATTGCATTTTTAACCATTGGTATGAGAGTGAATGTTGTAGTTTCTTCTCTGCCATTATGCCCCCCTGCCTCAAATCCTTCGGCAACTATAGCATCAACACCCGCCTCTTGTGCTTTAAAAGCAAACTTTACGCTACTCACTACATGAACCACAATTATACCATGAGATTTTAACAATGGAGTCCATATTTTTGGGTTCCCCGCTGAAGTAAAAACAATGTTAACCCCTTCATCAATGATAATTTTAATAATCTCTTCAACATTGGGATATAACAATGGGATGTTCACTCCAAAAGGTTTGGATGTGGCTTTTTTGCATTTTTTGATATGTGTTTTCAAAACGTCTGGATACATCGATCCTGCGCCTATTAATCCTAATATCCCTGAGTTACTTGCAGCAGAAGCCAAACGCCACCCGCTATTCCAAACCATTCCAGCTTGAATAATTGGGTGATTAATATTAAAAAGATTACAGATATTATTCATTTAATATATTACAAATTTAAAATATTGACTTTGAAGTGAATGGCTGTATTTTATCAGGTAAATACCATTATTAAAACCAGAACAATCAATAAATTTTCGATGTTCACTAAAATCACTTTTGATTATCAATTTTCCACTAACATCATAAATGGTATACTCCATGTTTTGAATGAAATCGGAAATCAATTCAAGAGCCCTAAAATCATTATCATATTTAAATCTTAGTTTTTTTGATTCGATTTTTTTTAGACTAAGTTGATAGGCAAGTGAAAAATCTGGAATACCATAACCTAATAATAAATCTGGTGATGTGTATTGTGACGAAGATGAATGAACAAATAGTTTTAAATCATCATTAGAAAAATGGGGTAAAGCTTGTTTAAGACAAGCCATAGCACCTGCTACTATTGGACCACTAAATGAGGTCCCATTATAATTTTGAATGGTATTGGAAACGTCAACAATTGCTGATCCTAATCCTCTAGCAACTACATCTGGCTTTATAAATGGCATTTGATTATTCCCAATCGAGGAAAAATAAGCATAATCCCCATTGGAATTTACTGCTCCAATTGAAAATACATCTTCGTGATCTGCAGGTGCGCCAATAATGGTCCAAGAATTTGCTCCAGAATTACCTGCAGAATTTACAACCAGTATTCCTTTTTCATAAGCTATACCTGCACCTTTACTAATAAAAGCCACAGTACCATCCATGTCAGAATTAGTGTAATTGTAATTTGAATTATCAAATGTGGTATATCCTAATGAAGAATTAATAATGTCTACACCTAAACTGTCTGCGCGTTCAGCAGCCTCAACCCATAAACTTTCCTCTAAAGGAGTCTCTGAAAAAACATCTTCGGTTCTAAATAAATAATAACTTGCATCTATAGCTGTACCTTCATATTCATTTTCTATGTATGCACCCATAGTACTCAAAACCATAGTTCCGTGTGCATTACCAGAAAAAGCATATACGTCATTAAGACGATCAACAAAATCATATCCTCCTAAAAGTTTATTTTGATCTCGTAATCTTTCAAAAGCACCCATGGTATTAACTGCTGGAAAACCTGCATCCATAACGGCAATATGAACACCATTACCTTTAAAATTAGTACTGTGGAGCAAGTCCAAATTTATCATCTCTGTTTGATTTTGGGTAGCTCCGTAGTTACTCTCAGCTAAATCTGTCTTGATTTCAAAGAACTTATTCCTAACTTCAGCTCTATTAGAGTAATCATTTATGTTTTTGTTGGCAAAATCTATTTGGGATACAAAAGAAAATTGTGACAAAAGATTTATGTCAATTTCACTACCCCTGACATGCACTGCATTAAACCATTTGGATTTAGCCAAAACAACAATACCATTTTGTTGCTTCAGTGTATTAATATAATTTTCATTTACAGGGACATCGCGCTCATCAATAGCAATATTTTGAGCGGTTTTACGATTTAGTGCTCTTTGAGTTAAAATAGAATTAGGGTTTTGAAGCGCATTTTGGACATTTAACTTATCTGAAAAATATACCCATGCATCCTCTTG
>JBELHJ010000012.1:0-46114 GCA_042091495.1 Bacteroidota bacterium | reverse complement strand
CCGTCTAATTCTGAATACTTTATTTTTTGAGACTTATATCTCAACTCATCTGGTTTAGTTTTAAAATTAGGAGTTACCACATGATATTCAGGAAAAGATTCAGGTATCTCAATTATTGTTCCTTCTTTAGGTTTTAGTTGTTGTTGAAGGAATTCTGGTAGTCTTACTTTTCCAATAAAACATAACCCTTGAGAATCTTTTTTATCTGCGGTGATTAAATTTTGATCGGCTGCAATGGCTCTAACTTCAGGCTTTGTTAACTTCCCTACAGGGAATAAGGCTTTAGCAAGTTGTTGCTGAGACAGTTGGCATAAAAAATAAGATTGATCTTTATTAATATCATTTCCAGAAAGTAATTGAAACACCTCATTTCCAGAAGCATCTGTAGTTGAACTTTTCCTACAATAGTGTCCAGTAGCAACAAAATCTGCACCTAAACTTAGAGCAATATCCATAAAGACATCAAACTTAATTTCTCTATTACATAATACGTCTGGGTTGGGCGTACGACCTTTTTCGTACTCATTAAACATATAATCCACAATACGTGTTTTATATGCTTCACTCAAATCTACAGCTTGAAATGGAATACCTAATTTTTCAGCAACCAGCATAGCATCATTACTATCATCCAACCATGGGCATTCGTCTGAAATAGTTACCGAGTCATCATGCCAATTTTTCATAAACAGGCCTATAACCTCATACCCTTGTTCTTTCAATAAGTATGCAGCTACACTTGAGTCAACTCCACCTGATAAACCAACAATAACCCTTTTCATTTTGCGAAATTAATTATTATCCTGTAGACTTCCGTAATAGTATAACAATTCATTAACAAGCTGTTGATTTTCATACTCAAACCAAGAACCGTGTTTTAAACCATTTATGTAAGTCCCTTTTTTTATTAATTGTCCTTCTTTATCATAAAACTGAGCAATACCATCCATTTCGCCAGCTTTATAATTTATTTTATTAATTAAAATTCCATATTGAGAGAAAGATTTTGAAATACCTTGTTTAAATCCATTAATAAATGAAATATCAGCTGCAATATTTGAATTTTTATAATAGGTCGTTCTCATACCATTTAGCTTTCCTTCATTATTATAAAACTCTTGAGTCATTATAACTTTAGAATTTTTATGATAATAAATCCATTTTCCCACATGAAGTTTTCCATTCATTTGTCCCTCACTAATAACCCTACCATTTGAAGCGAAAAATTTTACCTGAGCTAAATTATTATCGCTATTAAAAATCTTAGAACTGGTCAATACACTTTTACCTGATTTCAATGAGTAAAATAAAAATTCTCCCACCTCTTTACCATGCTCAAAAGCACCTGAATATCTGACCATATTGGTGTTTTTAAAAAATTTTCTCCATGGACCGTGACGCTCTCCATTATCATCGAACTGATTAAAATTATTTTGAGCTACAAGACTAAGGGTTGACAAACACAATAAAATTTTAACAAACTTTGTCATTGAATAATTTTATAAATAATTAAAAAAAAAGCCTCTTAAAGAGGCTTTTTCTATTTACGTTTTTGTTGTGCACGTTTTTGTTGTTCAGCCTGCTCCATAATTTCTTGCATCTTCTTTTGAAAACGGCCTTGCTTTTTAGGCTTTTTCTTGTTAGCCTCTATCTGTGCATGAATTTTTTCATCATCAATAATCACATGCTTAATAACTAACATAATACCAATAGTAATGGTGTTAGAAACAAAATAATACAAACTTAAACCAGAGGCATAATTATTAAAGAAAACTAACATCATTAAAGGTGAAAAGTAAAGCATGTATTTCATCATTTTTGTCATATCAGGCATTCCTTCTTGGACAGGAGCTTGAGCAGCCATATTTTGACCTGTAGTCATTTGCATGTATATAAATATTGCTATAGAAGCTAATATTGGGAATAGACTCACATGATCACCATAAAATGGAATGTTGAATGGCAACTTAAAGATAGTATCATAGGATGATAAGTCTTCAGCCCATAAAAAGCTTTTTTGTCTCAAGTCAAATGCCGATGGAAAAAATTGAAATAATGCATAAAAAACCGGCAATTGTAATAATGCAGGTAAACACCCTTTTAGAGGACTTACTCCTGCTTTAGATTGAAGAGCCATTGTTTCTTGTTGACGCTTCATAGCATTATCCTTATATTTTTCATTTAAAGCGTTGAGTTCTGGTTTAATGACTTTCATTTTAGCTTGGGATACATAGGATTTGTAAGTCACTGGTGACATTACTAAACGTACTAAAATAGTCATCACTATAATAGCGAAACCATAGGGTAAAAATCCGCTTAAAAAACCAAATAATGGAATGAATACAAAACGATTAATCCAACCAAAAATCCCCCAACCTAATGGCACAATCTCGTCAAGATTTCTGTCGTAAGCTTTTAAAGTTTTATAATCAGATGGCCCAAAATATAAGTCCATATTTTTGTTTAACTCACCACTAGAAAAAGCAATAGGTAACTTCGCTTGAAAAGCTTTAGTAAAAGCAGTATCAACAGCTTCATCTTGAACTAAATTTTCAGATTTCAAATTAGCGGTTTTAAAAGCTGAATCTGAAAGCAATACAGATGTAAAAAAGTGTTGTTTGAATGCTACATATGAAACATCATCAATAACATCTTCAGTTTTTTCTTGTTGTCCTAAATACGAATCTTTGTCTCCGTCATATTCATAAATTAATTCGGTATATCTGTTTTCATAAGAAATACTCTTTGCGTGACGCAGAGTTTTCATAGACCATTCTAAGTCTATTGGTTGTGAATCATCTAAAATATTTTCAAGGCCTTGAGATTTAACAGAAAAACCTATCATATAATCTTTAGGGTTAATTTCATAGCGATACTCTAAAAACTCCCCCTCTGAGACTTTCAGACGCATTGAAACAACTGTGTTGCCATTTCTCTCTGTTATATCAGGTTGAAAAAATAAATTTTTAGTGTGAAGTGTTCTGTTATCAGAGGTATTTAAAGTTAAATCTAATACACTGTTATTATCTTTAATTATAAAAACATTTTCACCGCGAAAGTCCGTAAAAAAAGCACCTTTATCATCTTTCAATTTAACTTCTGAAAGATAGCCTCCTTTATTTCTGAATTTTAAATCGAATACATCTGTTTCTACTAAAGTTTCATTGTCAATAGCAGAAGGTAAAGTTGCTGCATAAGCAAATACTCCTAGTTTATTTTGAAGAGATAATAATTTTAGTGAATCGGAAGTATTTACGATATCATTAATCTCGTCAGAAACATCAAGTGTTTCTTGGTCATCTTTTGATTTACTTTCTGCTGCTAATTGTTCTTCCTTTTGTTTTTCTTGCGCCGCAATTTCTTCTGGAGTTGGCTGGTTTTGCCACAGCATGTATAATAATATCCCAAAAATTAGGATGTATCCAATGACTGTATTAAGATCTAATTTTTTTTCTTCCATCTGACGTTTTAGTTATTAATAATATTACAATATCAAAAAACTACCCAAAATAGTTATAATGACACTGTGTCAGTTTATTTTTCTAATTTATATTCTAATGCTGCTTTAACAAAAGCGATAAATAAAGGATGAGGATTGGTAACCGTACTCTTGTATTCAGGGTGATACTGAACTCCTACAAACCATCTATGTGATTGAATTTCAATAATTTCAACAAGCCCAGTCTCAGGGTTATAACCCGCAGAAGTCATTCCCGCATTTTCTAATTGCTCTTTATAGGTATTATTATACTCGTATCTATGGCGATGACGCTCTGATATTTCATTACTATTATAAATATTGAAAACTTTTGAATCTGATTCTAGTATACAAGACCAAGCACCTAATCGCATGGTTCCTCCCATATCAGTAATATCTTTTTGAGATTCCATTAAATCAATCACCGGGTTTGATGTATCTTGATCCATTTCAGTTGAAATTGCATCCTGAAGCCCTAAAATGTTTCTTGAAAACTCAATGACAGCCATTTGCATTCCTAAACAAATACCTAAAAAAGGAATATTGTTTTCTCTTACATATCTGATGGCTTCAATTTTCCCCTCAATACCACGCTCTCCAAAACCTGGGGCAACAAGCACTGCATCTAAATGTTCTAGTTTCTCTGATATATTATCTTTTATTAAATATTCTGAATGAATAGAAACCACATTGACTTTCACCTCATTAGACGCTCCCGCATGAATAAATGCTTCTAAAATTGATTTATAGGAATCTTGAAGCTCAACATATTTACCAATCAAGCCTATATTGACAATTTGATTTGGATTTTTATGTCGTTCTAAAAATGCATTCCATTGTGATAATTCTGGAGAACTATTTGGTAAATTCAGGCCGTTTAAAACCACACGATCAAGACCTTCTTCAAGCATTAGATTTGGAACATCATAAATTGTAGAAACATCTATTGATTGAATTACAGCTTCTTCTTTAACATTACAAAAAAGGGCTAATTTTTTACGTAAATCTTTTGGTAATTCGTGTTCTGTCCTACAAACTAAAATATCTGCTTGTACCCCACTTTCCATAAGTGTTTTTACACTGTGCTGTGTAGGTTTAGTTTTTAATTCACCCGCTGCAGATAGATAAGGAACTAAAGTCAAATGGATTACCAATGCGTTATGATCGCCTAAATCCCATTTCAATTGTCTAACAGCCTCGATATATGGCAAAGATTCAATATCTCCAACAGTACCCCCAATTTCTGTAATTACAATATCAAAATCTCCTGAATTACCTAATATTTGAATGCGGTGTTTTATCTCATCTGTGATGTGAGGAATTACTTGAACTGTTTTTCCTAAAAATTCACCACGCCTTTCTTTTTCGATAACACTTTTATAAATTCTTCCAGTGGTTACATTATTAGCTTGACTTGTAGGAACGTTTAAAAATCTTTCATAATGACCAAGATCTAAATCGGTCTCGGCACCGTCTTCAGTAACATAACACTCACCATGCTCATATGGATTAAGTGTGCCTGGATCAACATTTAAATAAGGGTCTAATTTTTGTATGGTTGTTTTGTAACCTTGTGATTGAAGTAATTTAGCCAGGGAGGCTGCGATAATTCCTTTTCCTAAAGACGAAGTTACTCCTCCAGTTACGAAAATGTATTTTGTTGATTGTTGTGTTGTCATTTAGCGTTTTTAAACGCAAACAAATTTACAAATTTGATTTGATATAGTCGTTAATGCCGTCTAGAATTAATACAACTAAATAAAAATTAGATTCTAGTTCTTAATTCATTAATCATGTCCTCCAGACCATTAAGTTTAATCTCATATACTGTTGATAACATTTTACCCAACTGACCACTTGGAAAGCCTTTACTATGGTACCAAACTATATAAGGTTCTGGTAAATCTACCAAATATAAACCTTTGTACTTACCGTAGGGCATTTTGGTTTTTAAGAGTTTTTTTAAGAATTCAGCGTTAGGAGCAAGATTCATATTATCCCCAATTAAAATGTATTTCTTTTTTAATATCTGGATGGATACTATAAATTACAGGACACGTCATTGCTGCTTTTTCAAGAATAGTTTGATCTTTTGATGATAATTTGACATTCATATTAAAGTGAATATGAATTTCTGAGATTCGCCTTGGGTTTGACTCCATAACTTTATTAACATCTGCTTTACTGTTAGATAAATCAATATCTAAATCTCTGGATTTTATCCCCATAATTGTAAACATACAACTTGCAAGTGCAGTAGCAATAGAATCCGTTGGAGAAAAAGCTTTTCCTAAACCGTTATTATCTGTAGGTGCATCCGTAACAAAAACATCACCAGACTTGAGATGTTTGCAAGATGTTCTTAAATCACCAAGGTATGTTACTTCTGAAGTCATTATTTTACTAATTTTATTTTTAAATCATTGTATTGAAGCAAATAACCAGATTGATTAGCACTTCCCGTCTCGCTATTTGGGAAAGAGTATCTAAATTTATTTTCAGCATACTCTGTTTGTATATTATTTGATATAGAATAATAAACAGAATCACCAACTGATAGTCTTAACAAAAGGTCGAAAGTAATATCAAAACCTCTAACAGCAAACTTATTAGGGTTAACTCCGTAAATTGCTGCGTAAGTTTTGAAGAATAAATCTTTTTTTTGAGTTTCTATAAATCTGTGGTTTGATGCAAATAGAAAATTCAAATTGGATAAGTGTTTATTTGAAATATTGACACCTTCAAAAGCTCTGTTTTTCGAAGAAGTGGTAAGAATAATTTTAATATCCTCAGTAACTAATCCATTTAATATACTGGTGACATTGGAAACAAACCCTTCATTTGCAGTTTCTAAAAAAACATAATTAACACCAGGCTTTAGGTGTTGTTGAATTAACTGATAGTTACTATCTTCTTCAATATCTTCTTCATCTATACCAAGCTCATCAAAGAAGTAAGCGTCATTTTCATCTTTATCTAATAGTGAAAACAATTGTAAGGCATCAGTAAATTGCGTTTTTAAAGAATCTGAAACTACTTTATGAGCTTGATCTGAAATTAAAGTTAAAGTAACTTTAGAGGTGTCTCTTTTAATAAAATTAATAATGCGTTCACTTAATAGTTGCTTAGGAACAAGGGTTTGAATACTATTTGGAAAACGGGTATTAAAATTTAAAAGCGGAGATAGTACTGGAATTTCTTCATCTAAAACACGCTCTGAAACCAAATCAAAATTACCTTGAGTTACTGGTCCAATTATAGCATCTGCATTTGAAAAATCTTCATCGATCAATAACGTTTTAATGCGATCAGAATTTCTTTTTTGTGTGTCGTATACCCTGAGATTAGTTGATATTCCTATTTGTTTTGCTGAATCGATAGCTATTAATACTCCCGAATGAAAATCTAAAACAGCAGATAATAATTGATTTTTTTTGATTCTATTTTTTGATTTCACAATAGAATCTGTGTCTATTAACTCAAGATTAAAAGGCAACATTACTACCAAATTTTTTGCTGATAAATTAGTAATTTGACTTTTAAGATCAACTGGTTCAAAAACAGCTTCATAATATGCTGAAAGTGATTCCGGAAATTTTAAAATCATTCCAGGTTTTAGCCCCTCTTCAATTAATCTAGGATTAAATTCCTCTAACTGTTCTTGTGTTAAACCTATTTTCTGTTTGATTCTAAAAAAACCTTCAGAAGGCATAACCTCATAAAAACCATACCCCTCTAAATTATCTTTATTATTTACTATAATTGGCACATTAATAATATCGCCTTCATTAAGTATAGGGTTCATAGTAGGGTTAATCAATTCAAGTTCATTAATTGTCAAACCATGTTGATAGGCAATGCGCCATTTTCCTTCTTTTGGCCTTACAATGTATTCTGATATAATTGATAAAGTTTCTCTTTCATTTTGAATCTTGTAAACTGGTACTTTTAAAATATCGCCTTTTTTTATTGTGGAAGTGTAAAGCTGGGGGTTATACTTTTTTAAATCAGAAACATTTAATTTATAATCTTTACTTATGCTGTATAAAGTCTCCTTACGTTTAACCTTATGGGCAACAAGATTTAATGGTTTTCGGTCTTTATTTTGAGATTCGAGAATATTAAATAACGGTACAATTAAACTATCTGTTAATACTGGTATACCATTATCCAACTCTGGATTAAGTTTTATAAGATCTGAAATTATTACATTAAATTTTGTCGAAACATCATCTAAAGTCTCGCCAGTATCTAAAGTGTAATAATCAAATTTTTGACCATAACTTAAAGCAAAAGTAAAAAGTAAAAAAAAACGAATACTGAACTGTTTCATATAATTATTCCCATTCAATGGTAGCTGGTGGTTTAGAACTGATATCATAGACGACACGGTTCACTCCTTTCACTTTATTTATTATTTCATTAGATGTTTTTTGTAAAAACTCATAAGGTAAATTAACCCAATCAGCAGTCATACCATCTGTACTTTCCACAGCTCTTAAAGCAACACATTTTTCATAAGTACGTTCATCTCCCATCACACCAACACTATTAACTGGTAATAATATTGCTCCAGCTTGCCAAACTTGGTCATAAAGACCATACTTTCTCAAGTTACCAATAAACACTGCATCTACCTCTTGTAATATCCTTACTTTTTCGGCGGTTATATCCCCCAATATTCTAATTGCTAAGCCAGGCCCAGGAAAAGGATGTCTGCCCAGCAACATTGGATCCATATTTAATGAAGCCCCGACACGTCTTACTTCGTCTTTAAAAAGTGACTTAAGGGGTTCTACTATTTTAAGTTTCATAAAATCTGGAAGACCTCCAACATTATGATGACTTTTGATGGTCGCACTTGGTCCACCAGTAGCAGAAACACTTTCAATAACGTCTGGATAGATAGTACCTTGGGCTAGCCAAGTTACATCTTGAATTGCGTGGGCTTCATCATCAAATACTTCAATAAAAACCCGTCCTATAGCTTTTCTTTTTTGTTCGGGGTCACTTAATCCTTCTAATGCAGACAAGAATCGTGCCGAAGCATCAACTCCCTTAACATTAAGTCCCATTCCTTCATACTGTTGAAGCACACTTTCAAACTCATTTTTTCGTAATAAACCATTGTTAACGAAAATGCAGTATAAATTTTTACCAATAGCTTTATGCAACAACATTGCAGCTACTGAGGAATCTACTCCACCTGAAAGTCCAAGTACTACACGATCATCTCCCAACTGAATTTTTAAATCAGTAACCGTTTCCTCAACAAATGACTGTGGCGTCCAATCTTGATTCAAACCTGCAATTTTAACTAAAAAATTCTCCAATAATTGTTTACCATCTGTTGAATGGTATACTTCAGGATGAAATTGAATAGCAAAAGTAGTTTCGCCTTCTATAGTATATGCTGCGTTTTCAACATCATGCGTACTAGCCAAAAGCAAACCGCCTTTGGGTAAATCTTTAATGGTATCACTGTGACTCATCCATACTTGACTCCCTTTTTCAATCCCCTCAAAAAATAAGTGTTCAGCTACAAAAGACAGATTAGCTCTACCATATTCTCTACTATTAGATGGTGCTACTTTTCCACCAGAAAAGTGTGCTAAATATTGTGCCCCATAACAAACTGCAAGAAGCGGTTTTTTTCCTCGAATTTGAGATAAATCTGGATGTGGTGCCTCATCAGATCTAACCGATGAAGGACTACCGGATAAAATTACAGCTTGATAAGATTCAAGGTTTTTTGGTAGTTTATTATATGGGTGAATTTCACAGTAGATATTAAGTTCTCTGACTCTACGAGCGATTAGCTGTGTATACTGTGAACCAAAGTCAAGTATAAGTACGTTATTGTGTTGCATGCACAAAAATAGCAATTGATTTGAAAATACAAATCTTATAAAACCTTTATTTTTTAAAAAATGATAACCGTGAATTTAGAATTTAAAGGATCTAAATTTTGTTTTAAAACCTTAAAGAAATTAGGGCCGTATTCAAGGTAAAATTCTGAAAAATTCTGAACGCGTTCCTGAAAATTATTGTTAGGAAAAAGATCAAGTCTCAAAAGATCTGCGCGTGAAAGAACATCTTTTAATTTTCTTTTCTCAGCTTTAAATAATCTTTTTTCAAGGTTTATAAGTCCTTTTATTTGTTTCTGTTCTTGAGCAGCAACAGCATTTTCAAAAGAAGGATCTGTTTTCCTTGCAAGACGAAATAAGTCTTTAAATTGCTTTTTTAGAAATTGTTTTTGATTCTCTAAAGACAATTCTTCATTAGAATGCCTTTGAATCACTGTTTTGGAAAAACTAATAGAATCTTGAAAAAAATCTGAAAAATTTAAATCCAATTTTTCAATTTTAGCACTTTGTTTAGACGAAATTATCAATACTGAATTTCTCATCATTAACATTGGAAAAGTAATCTTATGATGACTAAAACAAGACTTTAATTGTAACCAGTAAGCTAATTCTCCGCCTCCACCAACATAAGCAAGATTTGGTAAAATTTTTTCTTGATATAAAGGTCTTAACACAGCATTGGGACTAAATCTTTCAGGAAAAGAATCAATCTCTTTAAGTAATTCTTCTTTTTGCCATGAATAGTCTGAGTTTAAAACAATGAATTTTTGATCATGATGAACAAGGCGTTCTCTTATACCATCTCTTATATAAAACAAGTTAATCTCTCTTGGATTGACTTGAATTTTATATGCTCCATTACTAACTTTTAACAACTCAGAATTAGTTTCTGAAATGCATTTAAATGAAGATTGATTGAGAACTTCATCCTTGATGTTTGAAATAAATTGAGCCTTTAAGACAGGGTCATCACCATCTATTATAACCAAGCCGTCTTTTGAAAAAAAAGAATTAACCAATACTCTAGTGGCTTGAGCTAAATTCCTTTTTTCGTCATAAGCTAGTTTAAAAATTCGCTTTAAATCTTTAGCATTTTTCGAATTAGGTAATAATGAATCGAGTACTGTAAATATTTTATCCAGACCTTGAAGGGGTAGTTGGCCTACTGGCCCTGAAACACTTTTATCCCAAGATATTTTCTTTGATTGAAAATTAAAAAAATTAATTTCATTGAAGTCATGATCCTCTGATGCCATCCAATAGATGGGTACAAAATCATACTCTGGAAATTGATTTTTTAACGATTTACATAAGTTGATGACAGATATAATTTTATAAAAAAAGTAAAGTGGTCCTGTAAAAAGGTTAAGTTGATGACCAGTGGTTACAGTAAACGTGTTTTTTTTTGAAAGCAATTTTATATTATTGCTCGTAGCATCCGATTGATTTTCCCCTCCATATTGCTTTATCAAAGTATCTGATAATATAGATCTGTCGAATTCTGAGCTATCTAATGACTTTGATTTTTCCTTAATTTGAGAGGAAAAATTAGATAACTCTGGAAAATGATTATAAAACTTATTGAGATTAGGATTTTTATCTAAATAATCTAGAATTAAGCGAGAATATCTGTGAGTATCTTTGTAATCAAGTTCGTTTACAACCATAAAAACCTCTTAAGTTGTTGTAAATATAAATTAACCTTACAACATTAAACATAATATAAAGTTAAAGAAATATGGTATTGAAAAGAAACTATAATTTAACTACCTCAGCATACAAATCAAAATCTGCAGCATCATTAATTACAACATCAACAAATTCTCCAGTTTTTAGATAGACTTGAGTAGCATCTATTATAACCTCGTTGTCTACATCAGGTGAGTCAGACTCAGTTCTTCCAATAAAATAATTTCCTTCTTTTCGATCTATAATCACTTTACAAGTAGAGCCGATTTTTTGTTGATTCAATTCCCAAGAAATCTGAGCTTGAATTTCCATAATTTCGTTTGCTCTCTCCTGTTTAATCTCATCAGGAACATCATCATTAAGATTATAAGCATGCGTATTTTCTTCATGAGAATAAGTAAAGCAACCTAGGCGCTCAAAGCGCATTTGTTTTACCCATTGTTTTAGAGTCTGAAAATCTTCCTCTGTTTCTCCAGGATATCCTACAATTAAAGTGGTTCTTATAGCCATCTTTGGCACTTGAGCTCTAAATTCTTTAATCAGTTCAGTTGTTTTAGCTTTAGAAGTACCCCTACGCATGCTCTTAAGAATATGATCTGATATATGCTGTAATGGAATATCAAGATAATTACACACCTTTGGTTCAGTATTCATAACTTCTAAAACATCCATTGGGAAACCTGTTGGAAAGGCATAGTGTAGACGAATCCAATCTATCCCATCTATTTTTACTAATGCTTTTAAAAGCTCTGATAAATTTCTTTTCTTATAAAGATCTAAACCATAATAGGTTAAATCTTGAGCAATTAAAATAAGCTCTTTTACACCCTTAGCAGCTAACTTTTCTGCTTCAATTACCAAATCCTCAATTGGAGTACTTTTATGCTTACCTCTCATTAACGGAATAGCACAAAAGCTACAAGGTCTATCACAACCTTCTGCAATTTTTAAATAGGCATAATTTTTTGGTGTAGTAGTGAGTCGTTCGCCTATAAGCTCATGTCTATAATCTGCTCCAAGTGCTTTTAATAAACTAGGTAATTCTGTAGTTCCAAAATATTGATCAACATTAGGTATTTCTTTTTGTAAATCTGGCTTGTAGCGCTCACTTAAACAACCTGTAACAAAAACCTTATCAACATCACCATCCTCTTTTTTTTGTATGTACTCTAGAATGGTATTAACCGATTCTTCTTTTGCATTATTAATGAACCCACAGGTGTTAATCACCACTATATTCCCTTCCTGTTCATGCACAACATCTTTACCACTAGCTTTTAGTTGCCCCATAAGGACTTCGCTATCATAAACATTCTTACTACAACCTAGAGTAATTACATTAATTTTATTCTTTTTTAAAGATTTTGTTCTCATATCATCATTAAATCAATACGGTTAGAGTAGAACTTTTTTATTTGAAGAAAGAATCAACAAATTCATATTTATTAAACACTTGAAGATCATCAATTCCCTCTCCTACTCCAATATACTTGACAGGAATTTTGAATTGGTCACTAATTCCAATAACCACACCACCTTTTGCGGTTCCATCAAGCTTAGTTACAGCCAGTGAGGATACATCTGTTGCAGCAGTAAATTGTTTAGCTTGTTCAAAAGCATTTTGACCCGTAGACCCGTCAAGTACTAATAATACATCATGAGGTGCATCATTCACAATTTTTTGCATGACCCGTTTTACTTTAGACAACTCATTCATGAGATTAACTTTATTGTGTAAACGTCCCGCTGTATCAATAATAACAACATCAGCACTTTGATTAACAGCGCTTTGAAGTGTATCAAAAGCAACAGATGCTGGGTCTGATCCCATTTCTTGCTTAACTATGGGTACATCAACACGTTTAGCCCAAACTTCAAGTTGATCTATAGCTGCAGCTCTAAATGTATCTGCAGCACCAAGTACAACTTTAAGTCCTTTATTTTTGAATTGATAAGCTAACTTACCTATGGTTGTTGTTTTTCCAACACCATTTACTCCAACTACCATTATTACGTGAGGTCCTGTTCCATTATTAGGTACAATAAAATCTTTTTCTTCGCCTGAATTAGTCTCTGATAACAAACCTGCTATTTCCTCTCTAAGAATCTGATTTAACTCTTTGGTCCCTAAAAATTTATCTTTTGATACCCTAGTCTCTATGCGCTCAATAACTCTTAAAGTAGTGTCTACACCTACATCACTAGTAATTAAAACCTCTTCAAGATCGTCAAGTACTTCATCATCCACTTTAGATTTACCAGCGATAGCCTTATTTAATTTTGAAAAAAAAGATGATTTTGATTTTTCCAATCCTTTATCTAAAGTCTCTTTTTTTTCTGAAGAAAATATTTTCTTAAACAAACCCATGAGAAGTAATTAATTTATAAATAATGCGTAAAAATAAAAAAAGCTGCCTTCTTAGCGAAAACAGCTTTAAGATATATTATATACAAAAATTATTTTTTTGCTAACCAACCTTTAACTTGATCTGGAGCCATAATAGACTCAACAAAAGTGTAAGCACCACTCTTTGGTGACTTAACCATTTTTATTGCCTTAGTTAATCTTTTAGATCCTGTTTGTAATGATGCTACTGATTTCTTTGCCATGACTCAATATTATTTAATTTCTTTATGAACTGTCATACGTTTTAGAATAGGATTAAATTTTTTAATCTCCATTCTTTCAGGCGTATTTTTTTTGTTTTTTGTAGTGATGTATCTTGATGTTCCTGGCATCCCAGATGCTTTATGCTCAGTACACTCTAATATTACTTGAATTCTATTTCCTTTCTTTGCCATCTTACTTAATAATTTTACGCGTCAAGCGATTATTTTATAAAACCTTTAGCTTTAGCTTGTTTTAATGCAGCTGAAATACCAATTTTATTGATTGTCTTTAATGCTGATGTTGAAACTTTAAGAGTAACCCATTTATCTTCTTCAGGGATATAAAAACGCTTCTTAATAAGATTAGCATCAAATTTACGCTTCGTCTTGTTCATAGCGTGAGATACGTTGTTCCCAACCATCGCTTTTTTTCCAGTAAGTTCACAAACTCTTGACATATCTTATATACTTTAATGTATTATTTCAAAACAGGGTGCAAATTTAATAAAACTTTCTATTAAGTTCAAACTAATATCTCTACTTTTTTAATATTTCTTTTAAAAGCAACTCAAAACATTTGGTTACGCTTCTATTAATTACATTGCTTCTGTGTTTACCAAAATTGAATTTGTAGGAATAACAACTGTTCTTTGAAGCAATTCCAATATATACAGTTCCAACATCGTCAACTTCACTCGCGTTATTAGGACCAGCATTTCCTGATGTCGCAATAGCATAATCTGAATTAAATTTCTTTAAAGTCCCTTCTGCCATAGCTTCAACAACTTCATGACTATAAACGGTGTATTCATCTATCAAATCTGGTGAAATTCCCAATAACTCTTTTTTAATTTCGTCTGAATAGGCAACAACCCCACCTTTGAAATATTTTGAAGCACCAGATAGTGCCGTAATAGCACTCGAAATCTTACCACCAGTACAGCTTTCTGAAACAGATAAGGTTAGTTCTTTTGAAGTTAAATGGCTTGCTATAACTTTTTCTATTTCTTTATCATCTTGAAATCCAATAAAATAATCTTTAATTAATGGCAATAGAGATTCTACTTTACTTTGAACAAGTGAATCTATATTTTCTCTTGACCTTCCCTTAGCAGTTAATCTTAATCTGACCCTTCCTAAACTTGGTAAATAAGCTAACTTAATATGTTTTGGCAAATCATCTTCCCACTGACTAATTTGATTGGCTAAATCACTTTCACCAATACCTGCTGTTAAAATGGTTTTGTGAAGAATATAAGGCAATTCATATCTGGAAGTTAACCTTGGTATTACTTCTTTATTCAAAAGAGCTTTCATTTCAAACGGTACACCAGGTAGTGAAACAAAAATCTTATTATTGTATGTGATCCACATGCCAGGCGCTGTACCATTGGCATTAAACAATACCTCAGAGGATTTTAGCACATTAGCTTGATCAATATTAACTTGGAGTAAAGGCTTTTTTATTCTGTTTTTCCAAATAGATTTTATATGGGATAACGTTTCATCATGAACAATAAGGTCATCACTAAAATAACCTGCTAGGGTGTGTTTGGTTATATCATCTTTAGTTGGTCCTAAACCTCCAGTAATTATAACTAAATCAACATTCTCCTCAGCCTCTTTGAGAGCTTTAAGAATGTGCTGTTTATCATCTTGAATTGATGTTATTTGATAAACACTTATACCAACATCATTTAGAGATTTACTTATGAATGCTGAATTGGTGTCAATAATTTGCCCTATGAGGATTTCATCACCTATTGTTATAATTTCTGCCTGCATTTCTAATTAAATTTTCTCTTAAGTTCTTCAACTACAACTTTAATTCGATCTAAAACAACAACCATTTGTTTCTTTATACATACCTCTGACTTTTTTAACTTTCCCCAATCTTGGATAAAAACAACCTCATCTAATACACCTAGTCCAAAAAGCTCTACTGTAGGTTTTATTTTATGTGCTAATTGATAAACTTGTTCGTAATCGGTATCTTCATATGCTTGTTCTAAAGCAGCAGTATCCTTGGGCATTTCCTCTAAAAAAGTAGATACTATTACCTTAACAAAATTGGTGTCACCTTGAGCAATTTCTTTAACCTTTGATAAGTCATAAAAATTACTCATACTATTTAACTGTTATTGAAAACATTTCTTTGTTTTGTATTCTACCAACCAACTGATCATTTTCAACTACTTTTCCCACTCCTGATGGCGTGCCAGTAAAAATAATATCACCAATTTTTAAGGTAAAAAATTTAGAAATGTAAGCAATTAGTGCATCTATTTTCCATAACATTAACGCAGTAGTGCTTTGTTGAACAACATTACCATTTTTTTCTAAGGAAAACTCCAAATCATTTACATTTGTAAATTCACTTTTATTAATCCAATCACCAACTACTGCAGATCCATCAAAAGCTTTAGCCTTCTCCCATGGCAACCCTTTAGATTTTAAATCTGATTGTAAATCTCTTGCAGTAAAATCAATTCCTAAACCTAACTCCTGATAATATTTATGAGCAAATTTTTCATCAATATACTTACCAATTCTATTAATTTTCACCAAGACCTCAACTTCATAATGCACATTGTCTGAAAAATCAGGAATAAAAAAAGGTTGTTTTTTTAATAGAATAGATGTGTCAGGTTTCAAAAAGATTACAGGATCTTTGGGAACCTCATTGCTTAACTCTTCAATATGAGCTGCATAATTTCTTCCAACACAAATTAATTTCATTGACTCTATTTTGAATTAAACCCTCTCAATTTAATCGCTGTTAATATTTTTTTTGTGTAAAGTGGGAAATCAGAGTTGAGTACCCAACCAAAATAACCTGGCTCTTTATCAAGAACTTCTGTCACAGTTTTTCCTTTATGTTTTCCAAAAGAAAAACACTCTTGACCTTCTTTATTAAAAACAATAAAACCTGCAAAATCAGCAAACTTTTTATGAGCGCTAAATTCTGAGAGAAGTTTTACATCATTCTCTAAATTATCATATTTATCAAGTTGTGCCTTCAAAACCTCATATGTTGCTTTAGTATCAGCTTCCGCACTATGAGCATCTTCTAAATTTTTATCACAGTAAAATTTATAAGCAGCAGATAACGTTCTTTGTTCCATTTTATGGAATATAGTCTGAACATCTACAGAACATCTATTTTTCATATCAAAATCAATATCTGCTCTTAACATTTCCTCTGCCAACAAAGGAATATCAAATCGGTTTGAATTAAATCCTCCTAAATCTGAATCTTTAATTAATGTATGAATCTCTTTAGCTAAATCATTAAAACTAGGTGAATCGACAACATCTTTATCCCAAATACCATGAATTACTGACACTTCAGGAGGAATAGGAATTCCTGGATTTACCTTCCATGTTTTAGTGAGTTCTTTTCCATCTGGAGTTACTTTCAAAATTGATATTTCTACAATTCTATCTTTAGAAATATTAGTTCCCGTTGTTTCTAAATCAAAGAAACAAATAGGTCTTTTTAGGGTTAGATTCATTAATTTTTTTTTCAAATATAAACAGAATAAAAAAGCCCTGTTTTATTCAGAGCTTTTTTTGCAACAACTAGTTTAAATATTTCTGTTCATATCCCACGCTTCGAGATATTCTTTGACTGCTTTAACAAACATTCCACCCAAAGCACCATTAACTACCCTATGATCGTAAGAGTGAGATAAAAATATTTTATACCTTATACCAATGAAATCTCCTTCAGACGTTTCAATAACAGCAGGAACTTTTCTAATGGCACCTAAAGCTATAATTCCTACTTGTGGCTGGTTTATTATAGGTGTTCCCATTATACTTCCAAAAGAACCAACGTTAGTTACTGTGTAAGTCCCTTCTTGTATCTCATCTGGCTTTAGTTGATTAGACCTTGATCTATTTGCCAGGTCATTTACTGTTTTTGTCATACCAACCAAATTGAGTTGATCAGCATTTTTTATGACAGGGACTATCAAATTACCATCAGGAAGTGCAGCAGCCATTCCAATATTTATATTTTTCTTTTTTATAATCTTATCTCCACTAACAGAAATGTTCATCATTGGATAATCACGAAGTGCTTTAGCTACAGCTTCCATGAAAATTGGGGTAAAAGTTAAATTTTCACCTTCTCGTTTAAAAAAGTCTTCTTTAACTTGCTTTCTCCAATTCCATATTTTGGTTACATCAGCTTCGATAAAACTTTGAACATGAGCTGAAGTTTGAATAGAAGATAACATATGTTGAGAAACTAACTTACCCATTCTTGTCATTTCTATAATTTCATCTTCACCTTTAAATGCCTCAACTGAATCATGAGCAACAATTGACTTAATGGGTTCTTTTGGTGATAAATTCTTTGAAGGCGTTGAAGATTTTTGATCCAAATAATTTAAAATATCATTTTTTGTTACTCGTCCTTCACTTCCTGTACCTTGAATAGTTTCTAACTCTTGACTTGAAATCCCCTCGGTTTTTGCAATATTTTTTACAAGAGGTGAATAAAATCTTGCACTTGAAGTATCTTGACTAGACTCTGAACTATTTGTATTTGCTGATTCAAAAAGTTTTTCTGTGATTTCTTCAACTTGAGAATCATTTTCGTTTACCTCTTTAGAATATGATTCTGGAATTTCTTCAACATTGTCATATTCAGAATCTGTTTCTATTATAGCTAAGGTTTCTCCAACATTCACAACATCATCAACATGAAACAAAATTTCTTTGAGAACACCATTTACTTCACTGGGGACTTCACTGTCAACTTTATCTGTTGCAATTTCTAATACCGGCTCATCCATTTCAATAACATCACCAACGTTTTTCAGCCAATTAGTAATAGTAGCCTCAGCAACACTTTCTCCCATTTTAGGAAGTTTTAATTCAAATTTTGCCATATTCTTAAAAAAATGAGCGATTTTAGGTTTATATTTTGCGAATTTAATTAATTTCAATCAAATTAATAAGATTCTTCTAAAGAAAAACTACACCTCAATAACACTACCTTTATTATCTTCACCCCAACTAGCTACAGCATATTGAGATCCATTAGCTTGTATATAAAAGTTTGTTTTCGAATTATCCAAAGTAGATATTAATTCTTTATAAGATAAATTGTTTGCTGTTATGATATTTGGTTTGTCTTGAAGTGATTTTTTTTCATTGTATACTTTCTCCTTTTTAAAAAAGTAGGTAATTCTAAAAAATATCACCATCAAATAAACAAGCATACTCCATAAAAATCCATTGTTGAAGTGTTTTTTGTAAAACAAATACATGGCGCCATAAAAACGTTTTGCATAGTTATGATTCTTTAAGGTACTCTCTCCTTTGAAATGAATTATTGTTACATCACCACAATAATAATTCTTATAACCTGCTTTGAGTAATTTTAATGACAAGTCAATATCTTCGCCATACATAAAGTAATCTTCGTCAAAACCACCTACCTCAATATACTGAGATTTTGACATTACAATAAAAGCTCCGGCTAAAGCTTCAACATATCCGCTATGTTTTTCATCAAGTGACGCATAATAGTTTTTTGAATCCCCTAATATTTTTTTAAGAGCTATTTTAGGCGATGGTATGTTTCTTTTACTTTCAGGAAGAAACTTCCCAGAGCCATCAATCATTCTGCATCCAAGCGCTCCTAATTCTTTTTTACTTTTAAGAAGCTCTAAAGTTTTAATAAAAGTATCTTCAGCAACAACTGTATCTGGATTAAGAATACAAATATAATTACCTAAACAACTTTCAACTGCTTGATTATAAGCTTTTGAAAATCCCAGATTTACTTTGTTTTCAATAACTTTAATCTGGCCTTTAAAAACTTCTTGAAGCATTAGAGAACTGTTATCACTTGAATTATTGTCAATAACAATAACCTCTGCATCAATAGAAGAAACGCTTTCTAAAACACTTTTAACACAAAGTTCTAAAAAGTACCTTACATTATAATTTAAAATAATTACAGATAGTTGCATCTAACTTTAGCTACTTATGTTTGTTTCGTATGGAATTCTGTTTAAAATACTTCGTCCAAGCGTAATTTCATCTACATATTCTATTTCATTACCTATAGCAATACCTCTAGCTATGGTTGATGTTTTAACACCACTTTTTTCAATTTGCTTGTAGATGTAAAAATTTGTCGTATCCCCTTCAATAGATGGACTTAATGCAAAAACTACTTCTTTAATCTCTGAATTATTTATTTTATCAATTAAACTCGTTATTGTTAAATCTGCAGGACCAATACCGTCCATAGGTGATATAATTCCACCTAAAACATGATAAACACCCTTAAAAGCACTAGTACTTTCTATGGCCATAACATCTCTAATATCTTCAACAACACATATTAAACTTTTATTTCTATTGGGGTTAGAACAAATCTCACATAACAGATTATCACTTATATTATGGCAATTTTCACAAAAGGTAATATCTTCACGTAATGATTTAATAGACTCTGATAGTGCTATTGACTGACTGAGAGGTTGCTTCAATAAATGCAACGCTAACCTAAGTGCAGTGCGCTTTCCTATACCCGGAAGTTGTGATATTTCTTCAACAGCTTTTTGCAATAATTTTGATGAAAATTCCATAAAACGAAAATACAATTTTATCTGAGCTTCGAATGAATTTTAAATTGATAGATTTATATTTTATGTATTAAATAAAAACATCTTTACAGTTAAATTATATATTTAACAAAATACTATCTCAATTAAACATTTATTAGCACAACTTGATTGATAATTTTTAAAATTTATGTCGACATCTATAACATTTGCCTTAATTGCTAGTTATTTTTTATTTCTAATTGCGATTTCATTTTTTACTGGAAAAAATGCAACTAACGATGCTTTTTTCTCTGCTAATAAAAAATCACCTTGGTATTTAGTTGCATTTGGAATGATTGGTGCTTCTTTATCAGGTGTAACATTCATCTCGGTCCCCGGATGGGTTGAGAACTCATCTTTTAGTTACATGCAAGTCGTGTTTGGCTACATTCTTGGATATCTTGTTATAGGAACTATTCTACTGCCTTTATATTATAAAATGAATCTAACTTCTATTTATGGGTATTTAGAAAGTCGATTTGGTTATTATTCTTATAAAACTGGTGCTTCGTTTTTTATTATTTCAAGATTAATTGGTGCTAGTTTTAGACTTTTTCTGGTTGCTAATGTTTTTCAACTTTTTCTTTTTGATGCGCTTGGTATAGAATTTTGGCAAACTGTAACCATAACAATTATACTGATATGGCTTTACACCTTTAAGTCTGGAATTAAAACAATTATTTGGACAGATTCGCTACAAACCTTGTTCATGTTAATTGCCTTAGGGGTTACCATAACTCAAGTTAGTAACGAATTGAATTTATCACTTTCCAGCTTAACATCATTTATAGATGACAGCTCCTACTCTAAAATCTTTTATTTCTCTGATTTTAGCTCCTCTAATTTTTTTTGGAAGCAATTTCTATCCGGTGCATTCATTGCAATTGTAATGACTGGACTTGACCAAGATATGATGCAGAAAAATTTAACCTGCAAAAACCTAAAAGATGCCCAAAAAAATATGTTCTGGTTCACCATAGTCTTAACTGTAGTGAATTTTATTTTTTTAATTCTTGGTTTGTTACTCACTGAGTATGCTCAATCAAATGGTTTAGATATTCATAAAGACAATCTTTTTCCAATATTGGCTAAAGATTATTTAGGCCCAAGTGTATTTATTTTCTTCTTATTAGGACTTATAGCGGCTGCTTATAGCAGTGCAGATAGTGCACTCACCTCGCTCACCACTTCCTTCAGTATTGATATTATTGATTTGGAAAAAAAGTATGACAAGTTAAAACAAGAAAAAATTAGAAAACGTATTCATGTTTTAATGTCTTTAGTATTAATTCTTATCATCATTAGTTTTAAATATCTCATAAAAAATGAAAGCGTCATAGAACGTCTTTTTGTTTTTGCAGGTTATACTTACGGTCCACTTTTAGGCTATTATAGTTTTGGATTATTTACTAGATATAAAATCCGGGATAATATAAGTCCTCTTATTGCTTTAATTGCTCCAATCCTATCCTATTGTATTAGTTTATTCTTTAAGACTCAGTTTGCATTCGAATTTGGTTTTTTTATTCTAATTCTTAATGGATCGCTTATGTTTTTGGGGCTATTTTGCATCAAAAAAACCTAATTGACTGTTTGAATTTGTTAAAATATGTTAAAGGAAGTAACAATAATGTAAGATGTTCGTCTATACTCTGAAAACTAAAATCAGTCAAATGCGAACACTAATTCTAATTGCGGGTCTAATCATCTCGCAAATTGGTTTTTCTCAGCCAAAAGTAAATGAGATAAAATTTGGATCTATCAAAGGAGAAGTCATTGACGAAATACTTAACGAACCGCTTCCATATGTTACTATTTTAATTAAAAATAATCTTGGAGATACTATTAAAGGTGGTATAACTAACGAAAAGGGTGTTTTCGATATTGACAAAATACCATTGGGAGAAGTTTTAGTTGAAATTCAATATATAGGTTTTAAAACAGTTACAAAAACTTTAAACACTGGTAATGGTAATTTCAATATTAACATTGGTAAAATTTTTCTTGAAGAAGAAATTGACAGTTTAGACGAAGTAACCGTTGTAGCAGAAGTCTCAACCATTCAACAAAAAGTAGATCGTAAGGTCATAAATGTTGGTAAAGATTTAACTACCACAGGTCCAACTGCTTCTGATATTATGAATAACATTCCTTCTGTAAGTATTGATCAACAAACAGGAAATATAAGTTTAAGAGGAAACCAAAATGTCACCATTATGGTAGATGGTAAATTATCTAACATTCCTCCTAGTCAGTTATTACAACAACTTCCATCCAACTCTATCAAAACCATTGAATTAATAACTAATCCCTCTGCAAAATACAATCCCGATGGAATGAGTGGTATCATTAATATTGTATTAAAGAAAAATGCTAATATTGGATTTAATGGAAATATAAATTTAGGATACACCTATGAGAAATATCCTAAATTTAATAGCAGCTTAGACCTTAATTACCGAAACGGAAAATTCAACCTTTATGGATCCTATGCGAATAATATAGCTGAGGGAATCAATTATGGAGTTGTTAATCGACTAGAACAAAAATCTACTCAGTACTTTAATTTTTTTAACGATAACAATTCACATGTTTTTAAAGTGGGTTTAGACTATTATATTGATGATAATAATACCATTTCTTTTTTTACAAATCAGAATTTATTCGACTCAACATTCAATAGTAAAAATGATCTAGATTATATCGATGAACCTAGAAAAACTCAAAATTTTGATGCAGATACAGAAAACTCAACTTCACAGTTTAACTTAGCTTATTCAAGAAAAACTAAAAAAGAGGGGGAGAAAATTGATCTTGAAATAGATTATAATTACTTCGATAATAATGAGTTTGTTGATTTCACACACATCAATTTTGAATCACTACCAGATTATAGCGATCAAGTTGATACTGAAAGACAATCTTGGACTGTTAATTTTGATTATGTTAATCCGCTTTCTGAAAAGACTACTTTAGAGGCTGGCTTGCAACTCAGAACATTTAATAATGATATGTTTTATGAATCTGACGGAATATCAATAGATCCAACAATTCCAGGAAACTATATTCCAACCCCTTCAACTATTTTTAATTACCAACGATATATCTACTCGGGGTATGGTAATTTAAAATCCGCTTTAGGAAAGTTTAATTATCAATTGGGTTTAAGAATTGAAAATGTCAATGAGTCCTCTGAAGCTGAAATTATAGGAGAATTATCAAACCAAACCTTAAAAAATACGTTTGATTATTTCAAAGTTTATCCATCATTATTTGTGACTTATGCTCCTACAGAAAAAGGTAGTTATCAATTAAGTTACAGTAGAAGAGTAGATCGTCCTGGAGTTGGACAAGTTAACCCAATAAGAAACTGGACTACGCCTTTAGTTTCTCAAATTGGAAATCCAAATTTAAAACCTCAGTTTACTAACTCTATAGAAACTAATTATACCAAAAACTTGAAAAAGGGAAGTCTAACAGCTGGTGTATTCTTTAGAATTATAGAAGATGAAATTAATACGGCTTTATTGATAGATCGTTTAGATGTTAATAGAATTATATTATCTGATGGAAACTTTGATAACACTACAGCATATGGTATTGAAATTAGCAGTGCTTACAAGTTAGCAAAATGGTGGCAGTTTAATGCTAGTTTTGACTACTATGCGCAAACTCAAAAAGGTATCTCTGAGGAGTTAACTAAGCCTGTTGATGAAGCTACTGTTGATGACATAGTTAGAGAAACTGTTGAAGTAGATAATGTATTGTGGAATTTTAGAATCAACAACTCCTTTAGCGCTTCAAAACGCTTAAAATTCTCATTATTTACCATGTATCGTGGTGAAGAAAAAGGTATTCAAATTACAAGAAAACCTATGTTTATGGTAAATACTGGTATGAGGTATACTTTGTTTGATAATAAAGCTACACTAAGTATTAATTACAATGATATATTTGATACTATGAAAATGGAATTTGAAACCGATAGACCTTTTGCTCAAAACGGAGAGTTTAATTGGGAAAGTAACACATGGTATGTTGGGTTTTCATTCCGTTTTGGTGGAGGGAAGTATAGAGCATTACAACGTAAACGCCGAGATAATAACGAAAAGAGTGGTGGTGGATTTATGTAAACAATCTAAAAAAAAGCGGAAATTAACTTCCGCTTTTTTTATGACCACCTTATCATGGCGCTGCCCCAAGTAAATCCACTACCAAATGCAGCTAGAACTATCAAATCTCCTGATTTAATTTTCCCTTGCTCCCAAGCTTCAGACAATGCTATAGGAATTGAAGCGGCAGTTGTATTTCCATATTTCATTATATTGTTAAAGACCTGGTGGTCTTCTAATCTAAATTTTTTCTGAATAAATTGAGCAATTCTCAAATTAGCTTGGTGTGGAATTAATAAATCTATAGAAGAGGTATCTAAATTATTCTTTTGTAACCCCTCATTTATGACTTCACTAAAACGCACCACTGCATTTTTAAATACAAATTGTCCATTCATGTAAGGAAAATAACTTTCATCATTGGGATCATTATCTTTGAGAATATCATCAACCCATCTGGTTCCCATTCCTGGTGATAATAAGCTAAGTTCTTTAGCATGTTGTCCTTCAGAGTGAAGATGAGTAGATAAAACACCTTTTGAAGTGTCTTCTTCTCTTGACATTACCACAGCTCCTGCTCCATCACCAAAAATTACAGATATATTTCTTCCTCGGGTTGATTTATCTATACCTCGAGACTGTAATTCACTACCTACGACCAGAACATTTTTATACATACCTGTCTTTATAAATTGATCGGCTACAGAAAGTCCATATACAAAACCAGAGCATTGGTTTCTTACATCAAGAGCTCCTACTGTTTTGATATCTAACGCTTCCTGAACTTGAACACCGGGCCCAGGGAAATAATAATCAGGACTCAAAGTAGCAAATACAATAAAATCTATTTCATCTTTATTTAATCCTGAACGTTCTATAGCTATTTTTGCTGCTTCAACACCCATTGAAGCTGTTGTTTCAGTAGATTCATCCTTAATCCATCGTCTCTGTTCTATACCAGTTCTTTCTTTAATCCATTCATCACTGGTATCCATGAATTGGGTTAAATCATCATTAGTAACTACATTATTAGGCACATAATGCCCCACTCCTATTATCTTAGAATTATACATATATCTTAAATTGATTTGAATAAAGGTATTTTTAATTATTAAAAAATCATAATGCCAATATGTCACATTTTTTTGGAATGGTATCTATTTTGTTTAATAGTTTTTAGTATAAAAAACAAACTATAATATTATGGCAAAAGGAAATATTAATGTATCCGTAGAAAATATCTTTCCACTTATAAAAAAGTTTTTATATAGTGATCATGAGATTTTCTTACGTGAATTAGTGAGTAATGCTACAGATGCTACATTAAAACTTAAACACCTAACCAATATGGGGGAAGCCCAATTAGAATATGGCACTCCTATTATTGAAATTAAAGTAGATAAAGACAATAAGAAAATACACGTCATTGACCAAGGTCTTGGTATGACAGCAGATGAGGTCCAAAAATACATCAATGAAGTAGCTTTTTCTGGAGCAGAAGAGTTTATTGATAAATACAAAGATAAAGTTGAGGATTCTGGAATTATTGGTCATTTTGGCTTAGGGTTTTACTCAGCATTCATGGTAGCTGAAAAAGTAGAAATTATCACAAAATCATTCAAAGATGAGCCTGCTGCTCACTGGATTTGTGATGGTAGTCCTGAATTTACACTTGAAGAAGCATCAAAAACGGAAAGAGGCACCGAGATTATTCTTCATATTGCGGAAGATTCTACTGAATTCCTGGAAGAGAGTAGAATTTCTGAACTATTAAACAAGTACAATAAATTCATGCCTGTTCCAATTAAGTTTGGAACTAAGGAAGAAACCCTTCCCCTTCCTGAAGATGCAGACAAAGATGCTAAACCTGAAACTAAAACAGTTGATAATATTGTAAACAACCCTAACCCAGCATGGACTAAACAACCTGCTGATTTGGAGGAACAGGATTATAAAGACTTTTACAGAGAATTGTATCCAATGCAGTTTGAAGAGCCTTTATTCAATATCCATTTGAATGTAGATTACCCATTTAACTTAACAGGGATTTTATATTTCCCCAAGTTATCTAATGACTTAAATATTCAAAAAGACAGAATTCAATTATACCAAAATCAAGTTTTTGTAACTGATAATGTTGAGGGTATTGTTCCTGAATTTTTAACAATGCTAAGAGGTGTTATAGACTCTCCAGACATACCGTTAAATGTATCTAGATCATACTTACAAGCAGATGGTGCCGTTAAGAAAATTTCTTCATACATCACTAGAAAAGTAGCAGATAAATTAAAGTCGCTTTTCAATAACAGTAGAGAAGATTTCGAGAAAAAATGGAATGATATCAAGATAGTTATTGAGTATGGTATGTTATCTGAAGAAAAATTCTTCGAAAAAGCAGAGTCTTTTGTACTATACCCATCAGTTGACGATACCTATTACACCTATGATGAGCTTTTTAATAAAATTAAAGCTAATCAAACGGATAAAGATGATAAATTAGTTATTCTTTATGCTTCAAATAAGGAAGAGCAACACAGTTACATCGAATCTGCAAAAGCAAAAGGATATGAAATTCTTTTGTTAGA
Organism: Bacteroidota bacterium; assembly: GCA_042091495.1. Taxonomy (GTDB): domain Bacteria; phylum Bacteroidota; class Bacteroidia; order Flavobacteriales; family Flavobacteriaceae; genus JBELHJ01. Next base: position 19,141 of record JBELHJ010000012.1, on the reverse strand, counting down.
TTCTCCTATTGTTCCTCATTTAATTCAAAAATTAGAAACTACAAAAGAAAATATTTCTTTTGTTAGAGTAGACTCTGACCATATTGATAATTTAATTAAGAAAGACGATACTAAAATTTCTAAATTAAATGATGATGAGAAAAAACAATTAGAAGAAACTCTTAAAGAGGTTGTACCTTCTGAAAAGTTTACAGTTCAATTAGAAACTATGGATAGTGATGCTGCCCCATTTATTATAACTCAACCTGAGTTTATGAGAAGAATGAAAGAAATGCAGCAAACCGGTGGTGGCGGTATGTTTGGTATGGGTAATATGCCAGAAATGTATAATTTAGTAGTTAATACTAATCATGAATTGGTTAATGAAATACTTAACACCAAAACTAAAAAGAAACAAGAACGATTAATAAATCAAAGTCTTGATTTAGCCCAATTATCTCAGGGTCTTCTGAAAGGTGAGGCACTTACAAACTTTATTAAACGAAGTTACGAGATGATTAAATAAATGACATAAAGCCACTCTTAAAGAGTGGCTTTTTTATTCTATATCAAAATCAAAATATTGATTTTTAAAAGGCTCATTCTTGAGTGTAAAATGCCACCATTCTTTTTTAAAATTCAAAAACCCATGTTTTTCCATAATATCCTTTAAAAGCTGTCTGTTTTTATATTGGATATCAGTTATAGTTTTTGACTCCGTCCATGAATCCTCACCAAAATAATCAAAAATAGTACCCATATCTATCAACTTTCCTGAAGTTAAGCTCACCAGTCCAACATCAACAGTACTTCCCTTACTATGTCCTGATTTTGAAGCAATATAACCTTGATTTAAAAGCTGATCTTTTTGAAGTTCAGGATAATACATGGATTTTGTTAAAGTATCGTTTTTTCTTTTTGTCCACTCCACAAAATAATCTACCGCTTTTTGAGGTCTGTAAGCGTCAAAAACAACAATACTAAATCCTAAATGATTAAAATCATGTTGCGCATTAATCAAAGCCTTAGCAGCAGGCTCAGTTAATAACAAAATATTGTCATGATATCCGGGAACAACATGAGATGTAAAATTATCTACACCTTTGTATTTTAAATTTATTATAATATCGTGATTTATTGAAGTTACATCAATTAAAACGTTTTTATAATCTTGAGCTGTCAACAAATTGACGCTAAATAACATAATTAGTATTTTTATGTATAGAATCATTAACAGATGATATTTATGAATAAAGAAAGTTACAAATTACCAAATGCTATTATTGATTATTATCCTAATTTTTTTGATTCAGATGAGGCTGATGAATTATATGAAATACTTTTTAAAAAAATTAAATGGGAAATAAAACCGGTCACTGTGTTTGGTAAAACTTATCCTCAGCCTCGACTAACTGCGCTATATAGTTATGATACCAGGCCATATTCTTATTCTAATTTAAAATTAGAACCTATAGCTGTAACCAAAGAATTACATGAAATATTTAAACTCATTGAAAAAGAAATCAATATTAAATTTAATTCAGTGTTATTAAATCTTTACAGAGATGGACAAGATAGTAATGGATGGCATGCAGACAACGAAAAAGAACTTGGCAAAAATCCTATAATTGCATCTATTACTCTAGGAGAGATTAGACCATTTCATTTTAAACACAGAATTATAAAAGATGAAAAACACAAGATTAATTTAGAACATGGAAGCCTTTTGTTAATGTACGGTGAAATGCAACACTATTGGGTTCATCACATTCCTAAAACCAAAAAGGAAATCAAGCCAAGAATAAATCTAACTTTCAGAAATATTAAATAAAAAAAACCGAGTTCCCCCAAACTCGGTTTCTATCTTGCTTCGGTTAAAAGCAAATCATTAATTAATCCATCGTATTATAAAAATACACTTGAATATAGTTTAAATAAATTTATTATTAGCTGTAATACATTATAATATCGATTAAATGCATTTTTTTTAACATTACTTATTAAAATAGTTATCTTTTCTTACAAATAAAGTAGCTTAAATAAGTCCATATTTTTAATTAACATAATTTCTTAAATCTTTAAAATATTATGCATATTTGTTAAAAATCTAATAAATGAAATACGTATTTATATTATTTATAGCAGCTATACTTTTAACATGTTCAAACCAAGAGAAAAACTTTAATTTAAGTGGTTCTATTAAAGGTCTCAAAAAAGGGACTGTATATCTTGAAGTTTTTAATGACTCTAACTTTATAACTGTAGATTCTTTTAAAGTATATAATTCCCCTGATTTTAAATTAAATTGTAATCTAGAATATCCTAACCTTTTAAGGCTTCGTTTAAATAAAAATAAAAAGGTACAGTACACTTCAGATTTTTTTAGTACAAATGGAGAAACCTTTTTAAACACCTCATTGAAAAACTTTAATAAAGATATTGTGATTACGGGATCAGAGCAGACTAAATTATATCAAGTGTACCAAGAGATGATTAGATCATTTAATTCAAAAAATTTAGATTTAATCGTGGAAGGGTTTAATGCGCAAAAATCTAATGATACTGCCTTAGCTAATGAAATATCAAAAAAGCAACAAGGACTTCTTAAAAGAAAAATATTATTTGCTTTGAACTTTGGAGTTAATCATAATGATAGTGAAGTAGCTCCTTTTATAGCTGTAACAGACTTACCAGAGGTTAAAAGTCCTTTAATAGATTCCTTATATAACAATCTTACTGCTAGAATAAAAGATTCTTATTACGGTAAAAAACTAAAAAAACAATTAAGCAAATAGAAAAAGCCTCCTTTATAAGGAGGCTTTTTTTGAGCCGATAGAGGGACTCGAACCCACGACCTGCTGATTACAAATCAGCTGCTCTAGCCAGCTGAGCTATATCGGCTTTTGCGAGTGCAAATATAATCTTGATTATTACATTTGCAAATCAATTTTAGAAAATATTTACTTAAAAAAATCATTTTTAAAATATTAAAATTATTGATAGAATTAGGGATTATAATGAGAACAAAAAAAAACCACACAAAGGTGGCTTTAATTCATTATGAGGGTAAGTAAAAATTACACTAGTTTATTAATTTTATCAATTAAAGATCTCCCTCTTGTTTCTAACTCGGTTTTAATTGCACTAAAATGCATTTTTTTATTTTCGACATCTCTTTGGTTTAACTTCTCGATTAATTCATCAAAGGTATCTATTGCCTCATCAATAATAGCACCACTCTTTTCAAGGCCTTTGTCAGCATTTGCTATTTCCCATATATAAACAGCTTCTATAATATCTCCAAGTACGTAATTGATGTCTTTTTTTAAATTCTTTACACTTGCCATAATTAAATTTTATTTAAATATTTATCATTCTCCCTTGTAAGAAACAAAATTTCTAGGAGTTTCATATAATTCTACTTCCAATTCTAAATCCGGTTTTAACTTAGGTTTAATTTTATTATATATAACAACCGAAATGTTTTCTGCTGTAGGATTCAAATTCTTAAATTCTTCTACTTCTAAATTTAAATTTTTATGATCAAAACTGTCTTCTACTTCAGATTTGATAATATCTTTTAGAATTTTAACATCAATCACATATCCAGTTTCAGGGTCAATATAACCAGTTACTTTAACAATTAATTCATAGTTGTGTCCGTGAAAATGAGGGTTATTACATTTTCCAAAGATCTCCTCGTTCTTAGAATTAGGCCAATCCTTTCTGTATAAACGGTGAGCTGCATTAAAGTGAGCCCTTCTGCAAACAGTTACTCTCATTTATTGTTAATATTAATATACTTATAAAACTTATCAAATATAATTTTAAACCATGCTGTGTATGAACTGGGATTAATTATTATATCGTTTTTAACGTCTTCTAAAGACATCCACTTCCAATCTTTAACTTCTTCTTGATTGAGGCTTGGAGCATCATCATAATAACCAACCATGATATGATCTAACTCATGTTCCGTTAAGCCATTGTCAAAAGGTGCTTTATAAATAAAAGATGTTTTCTCTTCAAGTTCAGTTACAAAACCCATTTCCTCAAATAATCTTCGTTTACCAGCCTCAATATTTGATTCACCGTGACGTTGATGGCTGCAACAGGTGTTAGTCCAAAGATCAGGAGAGTGGTATTTATGTGAAGCACGTTGTTGCAACATTAATTCATTTCTAGAGTTAAAGATAAATACAGAAAAAGCACGATGTAAAACTGCTTTTTCATGGGCTTCAATCTTGGGCATTAAACCAATTTCTTGATCTTGTTCGTTAACTAAAATAACTTGTTCTTCTATCATTAGTAAACAAAAATATTATTAAAAAATCAATTGACAGTAAGGTTTAACAAAAATTAAATAGCACTTCTAATATAATAAAGGATTGCAGATAATAATAGTATCTTTGCCACCACTTTTAAAATATATTATGAGTTTTAATTCTGAAATTAATAAAAGAAGAACATTTGGTATTGTATCCCATCCAGACGCAGGAAAAACAACTTTAACTGAAAAATTACTATTATTTGGTGGTGCTATTCAAGAAGCTGGTGCTGTAAAAAGCAATAAAATTAAAAAAGGAGCCACTAGTGATTTCATGGAAATTGAACGCCAAAGAGGAATTTCTGTTGCTACATCAGTTTTAGCCTTTGAGTACAAGGATACCAAAATAAATATTTTGGATACTCCAGGACATAAAGATTTTGCAGAAGACACATTTAGAACTTTAACTGCTGTAGATAGTGTAATTGTTGTTATTGATGTTGCAAAAGGTGTGGAGGAACAAACAGAAAAACTAGTCCAAGTTTGTAGAATGCGAAATATCCCAATGATTGTTTTTATTAATAAATTGGATAGAGAAGGTAAAGATGCCTTTGACCTTTTGGATGAAGTTGAACAAAAATTAGGATTAAAAGTTACACCTTTAAGTTTCCCAATTGGAATGGGATATGAATTCAAAGGTATTTACAATATTTGGGAAAAGAACATCAATCTTTTTAGTGGTGATAGTAGAAAAGATATAGAAGAAACTATAGAAATTAATGACCTACAAACCTCCGAATTGGATCAATTAATAGGAGAAAGCGTAGCAACTACTCTAAGAGAAGAGATAGAACTCGTAAAAGGGATATACCCAGAATTCAAAAAAGAAGATTACCTCTCTGGAAATTTACAACCCGTATTTTTTGGATCTGCTCTAAATAATTTTGGAGTAAGAGAGCTTCTCGATTGTTTCATTGATATTGCCCCTAAACCGAGAGCAAAAGAAAGCGACTCCAGAGTTGTTGAGCCAGATGAGTCAAAGTTTACTGGCTTTGTTTTTAAAATTCACGCTAATATGGATCCTAAACACAGAGATCGTTTAGCTTTTATAAAAATAGTCTCTGGAACTTTTAAAAGAAACACACCATACCTTCATGTCAGACACAATAAAAAATTAAAATTTTCTAGTCCCAACGCATTTTTTGCAGAAAAAAAGGAAATTGTTGATATATCTTATCCAGGTGATATAGTTGGTGTTCATGACACTGGGAATTTTAAAATTGGTGATACGTTAACAGAAGGTGAAGTTTTAAGTTATAAAGGTATTCCAAGTTTTTCCCCGGAACACTTTAGATATATTAATAATGCAGATCCTCTAAAATCTAAACAATTATTTAAAGGGATAGATCAGTTGATGGATGAAGGTGTTGCTCAGTTATTTACTTTGGAGCTTAATGGCAGAAAAGTTATTGGAACAGTAGGCGCCCTTCAATATGAAGTTATACAATACCGCCTTGAACATGAGTATGGTGCAAAATGCACATACGAAAATTTAAATGTTTATAAAGCTTGTTGGATAGAAGCAGAAGATGAAAAAAACGACGAGTTTAAAGAGTTTATGAGGGTTAAGCAAAGGTATTTAGCTAAAGATAAACAAGGGCAATTGGTTTTCCTTGCAGATTCAGCATTTTCACTTCAAATGACCCAACAGAAATATCCAAGTCTCACATTTCATTTTGTTTCGGAATTCAAATAAAAAAAGCCTTTGAATATATCAAAGGCTTTTTTATTTATGCTTGACCAGCTGGACCAAAATTAAGCGGAATAGGTGGTTGTTCATGATCATCTATCTTTCCATGATTGCTTTCATAACGCTTTACATTATCACTTAATGCTTTTAATAAACGTTTTGCATGTTGAGGCGTTAAGATAATCCTTGACTTCACCTTACTCTTAGGAGTTCCCGGCATAATGTTAATAAAGTCAACAACAAATTCAGAAACAGAATGATTGATGATAGCCAAGTTGGAATAAGTCCCCTCAGCTATTTTTTCATCAAGCTCAATATTAATCTGACCTTGTTTTGAATCTTTAGATTGATCGCTCATAATAATTAAAAGTTTAGCTCCTGTTTATTTCTAAGCATTTGATCAAACTCATCTTTAGAACCAACAATTAGTTTATCATAATTTCTAACACCTGTTCCGGCTGGAATCTTATGACCAACAATAACATTTTCTTTAAGTCCTTCTAAACTATCAACTTTAGCATTAACTGCTGCTTCATTAAGTACTTTAGTAGTTTCCTGGAAAGAAGCTGCAGAAATAAACGACTTAGTTTGAAGTGATGCTCTAGTAATACCTTGTAATATAGGAGTAGCCGTAGCAGTTTTAGCATCTCTTGCTTCAACTAGCTTTTTATCTTCACGTCTTAAAATAGAGTTTTCATCTCTAAGTTGTCGAAGTGTTACTATTTGTCCAGCTTTAAAAGTTTCTGAATCCCCAGAATCTTCAATAACTTTCATTCCAAAAATCTTATCATTCTCTTCTATAAAGTCAGATTTATGAACTAGTTGATTTTCTAAGAAAATAGTATCTCCTGAATCAGTAATTCTAACTTTTCTCATCATTTGTCTAACAACTACCTCAAAATGCTTATCGTTAATTTTTACACCTTGTAAACGGTAAACTTCTTGAACTTCATTAACTAGATATTGTTGAACAGCAGATGGCCCTTTAATATTAAGAATATCATTAGGAGTAATTGATCCATCAGAAAGAGGCATTCCAGCTTTTACAAAGTCATTTTCTTGAACCAAAATTTGGTTTGATAACTTAACTAAGTATTTTTTAGGTTCACCAATTTTAGGAGTAATCTTAATCTCGCGGTTACCACGTTTAATTTTACCTAATTCAACAACACCATCAATTTCAGAAACAACGGCTGGATTTGATGGGTTACGTGCTTCAAATAATTCAGTAACACGTGGTAAACCTCCTGTAATATCACCTGCTTTAGCAGATTTTCTAGGAATTTTAACTAAAATTTTTCCAACTTCAATACTGTCCGAATCATTTACCATTAGGTGTGCTCCTACTGGTAAGTTGTATGATCTTATCGTGTTTCCATCACCATCTGTAATATGTAATGTTGGAATTAACTTTTTATTTCTAGATTCCGAAATTACTTTTTCTTGGAAACCAGTTTGTTCATCAATTTCAACTTGGTAAGTTACGCCTTGTTCAATATTCTCAAACTTTACATTTCCAGAGAATTCAGAGATAATTACACCATTGTATGGATCCCATTGACAAACTACATCGCCCTTGGAAAGTTTCTGTCTGTTTTTAACAAAAATAGTTGAACCGTATGGGATATTATTTGTGCTTAATGTAATTCCGGTCTTAGGCTCTATTAATTTAAGTTCAGATGTCCGTGAGATAACAACATCAACTTCGTTACCTTCACTATCAGTACTCTTAACAGTCTTAAGATCTTCTATTTCAGCGACTCCGTCAAACTTAACATTAAGTTTGTTTTCTTCTGAAATGTTACCTGCAATACCACCAACGTGGAACGTTCTTAATGTTAACTGTGTACCTGGCTCACCAATTGATTGAGCAGCTACAACACCTACAGCTTCACCTCTTTGAACCATTTTCCCTGTTGCTAGGTTTCTACCATAACATTTAGAACAAATCCCTTTTTTAGCCTCACATGTTAGAGGTGATCTAACTTCTATAGTCTCAACAGGTGAGTCCTCTATGCGTTTAGCGATAGCCTCCGAAATATGTGCTCCAGAAGCTACTAATAATTCTTCTGTAAATGGATTATATACGTCATTAAGCGCAGTACGTCCAACAATTCTATCTTCTAATTTTTCTACAACCTCATCATTCTTTTTAAGAGCACTTACTTCAATACCTCTAAGTGTACCACAGTCTTCACTGTATATTATAACATCTTGAGAAACATCTACTAAACGTCTTGTTAAGTAACCAGCATCTGCTGTTTTGAGAGCTGTATCGGCAAGACCTTTACGAGCACCGTGAGTTGAAATAAAATATTCAAGAATTGATAACCCTTCTTTAAAGTTAGAAAGAATTGGATTTTCAATAATTTCACCTCCACCTGCATTAGATTTTTTAGGTTTAGCCATAAGACCTCGCATACCAGTTAGCTGACGAATCTGTTCTTTAGATCCACGAGCTCCTGAGTCAAGCATCATGTATACAGAGTTAAATCCTTGTTGATCTTCTCTAATACGCTTCATTGATAACTCAGTTAACTCTGCGTTTGTAGAAGTCCAAATATCAATTACTTGATTATAACGTTCATTGTTAGTTATAAGTCCCATGTTATAGTTACCCATAATACCGTCAACTAACGTATTGGCTTTGTCTATCATTCCTTGTTTTTCCTGAGGAATAATAATATCACCTAAACTGAATGATAACCCGCCCTGGAATGCAAACTTATATCCTAAAGTTTTAATTTCATCTAGGAATGCTGCTGTTTCAGGAACACTTGTAACCTTTAGAATATCACCAATAATATCTCTAAGTGACTTTTTAGTAAGTACATCGTTAATATAACCTGCACTAGAAGGCACTTTTTCATTGAATAAAACTCTTCCTACAGTAGTTTCAATTAATTGTAACTCCTGTTCTCCATTATCATTGATATCATAAGTTCTTACCTTAATACCGGCATTTAAATCTACTTTCTTCTCATTGTAAGCAATAGTTACTTCTTCTGGAGAGTAAAAAATTAATCCTTCGCCTTTAATTGGAACTTTAGATGTAGACTTTCTTAATTTGGTCATATAATAAAGTCCTAAAACCATATCCTGAGATGGAACAGTTACAGGAGATCCATTAGCAGGGTTTAAGATATTATGTGACGCTAACATCAATAATTGAGCTTCAAGAATAGCTTCAGGCCCAAGCGGTAAGTGAACAGCCATTTGATCTCCATCAAAATCGGCGTTAAACGCTGTACACACTAATGGGTGAAGTCTAATTGCTTTTCCTTCAATAAGTTTAGGTTGAAATGCTTGTATACCTAATCTGTGAAGTGTAGGAGCACGGTTAAGTAATACTGGGTGTCCTTTAATTACATTATCAAGGATGTCCCAAACTACAGGCTCTTTTTTGTCTATGATTTTCTTAGCTGACTTAACAGTCTTAACAATACCTCTTTCAATTAATTTTCTAATTACAAAAGGCTTGTAGAGCTCAGCTGCCATGTTCTTAGGAAGACCACACTCAAATAATTTCATCTCAGGTCCAACAACAATTACTGAACGCGCAGAGTAATCTACACGTTTACCAAGTAAGTTTTGACGGAAACGACCTTGCTTACCTTTTAATGAATCTGATAAAGATTTTAAAGGTCTGTTAGAATCGGTTTTAACAGCAGAAGATTTTCTTGTGTTGTCAAATAACGAATCTACAGATTCCTGTAGCATCCTTTTTTCATTTCTTAAAATAACTTCAGGGGCTTTAATCTCAACCAAACGCTTTAAGCGGTTATTTCTTATAATAACTCTACGATATAAATCGTTCAAGTCTGAAGTAGCAAAACGACCTCCGTCTAGTGGAACTAAGGGTCTTAATTCTGGTGGAATAACAGGAATGGCTTTCATAATCATCCATTCTGGTTTATTCTCCCTGTTTGAGTTAGAATCTCTAAAAGCTTCAACAACCTGAAGACGTTTTAAAGCTTCGTTTTTTCTTTGTTTAGAAGTCTCATTGTTAGCACTATGTCTTAATTCAAAAGATAAAGTATCTAAATCTATACGAGCTAATAAATCAATTAAACACTCTGCTCCCATTTTAGCGATGAACTTGTTAGGATCAGAATCTTCTAAATACTGATTTTCTTGTGGTAGGGATTCTAATACATTTAGGTATTCTTCCTCAGTTAAGAAATCCATTTTTTGAATAGGCTCTCCCTCAGCATTCAATGCAGTCCCAGGTTGGATAACCACATAACGCTCATAATAGATTATCATATCTAATTTCTTAGATGGCAATCCTAATAAGTAACCTATTTTATTTGGTAGAGATCTGAAATACCAAATGTGAGCAACAGGAACAACTAAATTGATATGACCTACACGATCACGTCTCACTTTTTTCTCTGTTACTTCAACCCCACATCGGTCACAAACAATACCTTTATATCTTATACGCTTATATTTTCCACAAGCACACTCATAATCCTTTACAGGACCAAAGATACGCTCACAAAATAAACCATCACGCTCTGGTTTATGAGTTCGATAATTGATAGTTTCTGGCTTTAGAACTTCACCGTTTGATGCTGCTAAAACAGATTCTGGAGAAGCTAAACCAATGGAGATTTTATTAAATCTCTTTACTGTATTCTTATCTTGTTTTCTTGCCATAATAAATGGTGCTATCGAATTATATTTTAATAATGTGTGTCTGAAAAAACATCAGACACACATGAAATTATTCCTCTAATCTAATGTCTAATCCTAAACCTTTTAATTCATGCATTAATACATTGAATGATTCAGGTAATCCTGGTTCTGGCATTGGCTCACCTTTAACAATAGATTCATAGGTTTTAGCCCTACCAACGACATCATCAGATTTAACAGTTAATATTTCTCTTAGAGTACTAGAAGCACCGTATGCTTCTAATGCCCATACCTCCATTTCACCGAAACGCTGTCCACCAAATTGTGCTTTACCACCTAATGGCTGTTGCGTAATTAATGAGTATGGACCAATTGAACGCGCATGCATTTTGTCGTCAACCATGTGTCCTAATTTCAGCATATAAATAACTCCTACTGTAGCAGCTTGATCAAAACGATCACCTGTACCACCATCATAGAGGTAAGTATGACCAAATCTTGGTATTCCTGCTTCATCAGTATATGAATTAATTTGATCTAAGGTTGCTCCATCAAAAATAGGAGTAGCATAAGTACGATCAAGTTTTTGACCAGCCCAACCTAATACAGTTTCATAAATTTGACCAATATTCATACGAGATGGTACACCTAGTGGATTTAAAACAATATCAACAGGCGTTCCATCTTCTAAGAATGGCATATCTTCTTGACGAACAATTCTAGCAACAATACCTTTGTTACCATGTCGACCAGCCATTTTATCACCTACTTTTAATTTACGTTTCTTAGCAACATAAACCTTAGCCAATTTAATTATTCCTGCTGGTAATTCATCACCAACTGAAATAGTGAATTTTTCTCTTCTTAGTGCACCTTGTAAATCATTTTCTTTAATCTTGTAGTTGTGGATTAAATCGGCAACTAAAGCATTTAAATGATCATCTGTGGTCCAACTTCCAGAAGTTAAATGGGTGTAATCATCAACAGCATTTAACATTTTTAATGAATACTTTTTTCCTTTAGGAATAATTTCTTCACCTAAATCATTAAAAATACCTTGTGCTGTTTTACCGTTGACAATAGCAAATAACTTCTCTACTAAAACATCCTTTAAATCATCAAATTTCTTGTAGTAAGAATTTTCTAGATTTTCGATATCTTCTTTATCCTGAGCACGTTTTCTCTTGTCTTTTACAGCTCTTGAAAATAATTTCTTATCAATAACTACACCATGTAATGAAGGTGATGCCTTAAGTGAAGCATCTTTTACATCTCCTGCTTTATCTCCAAATATTGCTCTTAGAAGTTTTTCTTCCGGCGTAGGATCACTCTCTCCTTTAGGAGTAATTTTACCTATAAGAATGTCACCAGGTTTAATTTCAGCTCCAATTCTGATCATTCCGTTTTCGTCAAGATCTTTTGTAGCCTCCTCTGAAACATTGGGGATATCGTTAGTTAACTCCTCGTTACCTAATTTAGTGTCTCTAACTTCTAGCGAATATTCATCTATATGGATAGATGTAAACACATCATCTCTAACAACTTTTTCTGAAATTACAATAGCATCCTCAAAGTTGTAACCTTTCCAAGGCATGAAGGCTACTTTCATGTTACGTCCAAGTGCTAATTCACCGGACTGTGTAGCATAACCTTCACACAAAACTTGACCTTTTGCAACCTTGTCACCATTTTTGACAATGGGTTTTAGGTTTATTGACGTTCCTTGATTGGTTTTTCTAAATTTAACTAAAGGATAACGTTTCACTTCTGAATCAAAGCTAACTAAAGCTTCTGTATCAGTTCTGTCATACTTGATAACAATTTCATTGGCATCAACATATTCAACAACTCCGTTTCCTTCAGCGTTTATTAGAACACGAGAATCTGAAGCAACTTGTCTTTCAAGTCCCGTTCCTACAATTGGTGCTTCAGGCTTTAATAATGGTACAGCCTGACGCATCATATTTGATCCCATTAATGCACGGTTAGCATCATCGTGTTCTAAGAATGGAATTAAAGATGCTGATATAGATGCAATTTGGTTAGGTGCTACATCAGTGTAATGAACATTGTTAGGATCAATAACTGGGAAGTCACCTTCTTGTCTTGCAATAATTTTGTCATGAAGAATTTTACCCTTACCATCTACTTGGATGTTAGCCTGAGCAATAAGCATATCTTCTTCTTCTTCAGCACTTAAATATACAGGAGTGTTCTTAATGTCTACAGCTCCTTTTGTAACTTTTCTGTATGGTGTCTCAATGAATCCCATAGGATTTACTTTTGCATAGACAGAAAGTGAAGAAATCAAACCAATATTTGGTCCTTCAGGAGTTTCAATAGGACATAATCTTCCGTAATGTGTATAATGTACATCTCGAACTTCGAAACCAGCTCTTTCTCTAGAGAGACCACCAGGCCCTAAAGCCGATAAACGACGTTTGTGCGTAATCTCAGCAAGAGGATTTGTTTGATCCATGAACTGAGATAATTGATTTGTTCCAAAGAATGAGTTAATTACTGAAGAAAGTGTTTTAGCATTAATCAAGTCAATTGGAGTAAATACCTCATTGTCACGAACGTTCATTCTTTCACGAATTGTACGAGCCATTCTAGCTAAACCAACACCAAACTGAGAAGCTAACTGCTCACCAACAGTTCTAACTCTACGATTAGATAAGTGATCAATATCATCAATCTCAGCTTTAGAATTAATTAATTCTATTAAATATTTTATGATAGTTATGATATCCTCTTTGGTAAGCACTTGCTTATCCATACCGATATCTAAACCTAACTTTTTATTTATACGGTAACGCCCTACATCACCTAAGCTATAACGTTGGTCACTGAAAAATAACTTATCAATGATTCCTCTAGCTGTTTCTTCATCGGGTGGCTCGGCGTTACGTAATTGACGGTAGATATGCTCAACAGCTTCTTTTTCTGAATTTGTTGGATCTTTTTGAAGTGTATTGTGAATAATAGCATAATCGCCTTGTTGAGAATGTTCTTTATGAAGTAAAATAGTTTTTGCTCCAGACTCAAGAATTTCCTCAATATTATCTTTATCGACTACGGTATCACGATCAAGAACAATCTCGTTTCTTTCTATAGAAACAACCTCACCTGTATCTTCATCAACAAAATCTTCATGCCAAGTGTTAAGAACACGGGCAGCAAGTTTTCTACCAATATATTTTTTTAATCCTGACTTAGAAACTTTAATCTCTTCTGCAAGGTCAAAAATTTCAAGGATATCTTTATCTCTTTCAAAACCTATCGCTCTAAAAAGTGTTGTTACAGGTAACTTCTTTTTTCTGTCGATATAAGCATACATTACACTATTAATGTCAGTAGCAAATTCTATCCAAGATCCTTTAAAAGGAATAACTCTTGCAGAATATAATTTGGTACCATTAGCGTGGAAAGACTGACTAAAAAACACACCTGGTGATCTGTGTAATTGAGATACAACTACACGTTCAGCACCGTTGATCACGAAAGTACCGCTAGGAGTCATGTAAGGAATGGTCCCTAAATAAACATCCTGAACAATAGTTTCAAAATCCTCGTGCTCTGGATCAGTACAATATAATTTTAGTCTGGCTTTAAGTGGTACACTATAAGTTAATCCCCTTTCGATACACTCTTCAATGGTGTATCTTGGTGGGTCGATAAAATAATCTAAAAACTCTAATACAAACTGGTTTCGAGTATCAGTAATTGGGAAGTTTTCTTGGAAGGTGTTATAGAGACCTTCATTTCCTCTCTCTTCTGATTTTGTTTCTAACTGAAAAAAGTCTTGGAATGACTTAATTTGAATATCCAAAAAATCTGGATAGTCAGTTTTATTCACGATAGAAGAGAAATTAAATCTTTCAGCTGTTTTTGCTAACATCGATGAACGAGATTTTGATTAAAAATTGTTTACTTATTGTATATACTACTATATATACAAAAGGGTTTAGGTCATGAAGTATCCTTCAGACCTAAACCATAATTTGTAGGTTGAGTTAAGCTTACTTAAGCTCAACTTCAGCTCCAGCCTCTTCTAAAGAAGCTTTTAAACCTTCAGCTTCGTCTTTAGAAACACCTTCTTTAATTGGGCTTGGTGCTTCGTCAACTATAGCTTTAGCTTCTTTTAATCCTAAACCAGTTAATTCTTTAACTAATTTAACAACTGCAAGTTTAGAACCTCCAGCTGCTTTAAGGATTACGTCGAATTCAGTTTTTTCTTCTGCAGCGTCTCCACCAGCAGCAGCTCCACCAGCAGCAACTGCAACAGCAGCAGCAGCAGGCTCAATACCGTACTCTTCTTTTAATATATCAGCTAATTCAGTAACTTCTTTTACAGTTAAATTAACTAATTGTTCTGCGAAATCTTTTAAATCTGCCATTTTTCTATCGTTTTAAAATTTTTAAAATATAATTGTTTTTAAGTGCGTACTATTTATTAACCTTCTTTTTCAGAAAGTGTTTTTAATATCCCTGATAATTTACCACCTCCAGATTGAAGTGCTGAAACCACATTCTTAGCAGGTGATTGAAGTAATGTAATAATTTCTCCAATCAATTCCTCTCTAGACTTGATTTCAACTAATGCATCTAACTGATCATCACCTAAATAGATAGCTTCTTCAATAAAAGCACCTTTAAGTAATGGCTTGTCAGATTTCTTTCTGAAAGCTTTAATAACTTTAGCAGGAGCATTACCTGTTTCTGAATACATCACTGATGTATTACCTTTTAAAACAGATGATAAGTCTCCAAAATCTTTATCTGAAGCATCCATTGCTTTCTCAAGCAATGTGTTTTTAACAACAGATAATGTTACGTTAGCTTTGAAACATGCACGTCTTAAATCTGAAGTTGATGAAGCATTTAAACCAGATATATCTGCTAAATAAATGTTTGAGTTATCTGCTAACTGAGCAGTTAACTCTTCTATTACTTGTGATTTTTCTTCTCTTGTCATAATATAAAGGGTTTAACTACTAACTAATTTTAGTATCAATTGGAATACTAGGACTCATTGTTGAAGACATAAATATACTCTTAACATAAGTCCCTTTTGAAGCAGTTGGCTTTAACTTCATTAAAGTTGATAATAGTTCGTTAGCATTACCAACTAACTTCTCAGGAGAGAAAGATGCTTTACCAATTGGAGCATGAACTATTCCTGTTTTATCAACTTTAAAATCAATTTTACCCGCTTTAACTTCAGTTACAGCTTTTGCTACGTCCATAGTTACAGTTCCAGTTTTTGGGTTAGGCATTAAACCTCTAGGACCTAAAACTCTACCTAGCGGCCCTAATTTACCCATAATGCTAGGCATAGTAACGATAACGTCAACATCGGTCCAACCATCTTTTATTTTCTGTAAGTATTCGTCTAACCCAACATAATCAGCACCTGCTTCTTTAGCTTCGGCTTCTTTGTCTGGAGTTACAAGTGCAAGAACCTTCATGTCTTTACCAGTTCCATGAGGAAGAGAAACAACACCTCTAACCATCTGATTAGCTTTTCTAGGATCTACTCCTAAACGAACAGCTAAATCTACAGACGCATCAAACTTTGTATATGTGATTTCCTTCAGTAAAGATGAAGCTTCTTCAATAGAGTAAAGTTTATTCTTATCAACTTTAGCTCTTGCATCTTTTTGCTTTTTTGTCAATCTTGCCATTTCAAAAAATTTAATTAGGAGCTTCTCCTCCTTTTACTGTGATTCCCATAGATCTTGCTGTACCAGCAACCATCTTCATCGCAGAATTTACTGTAAATGCATTTAAATCTTGCATCTTGTCTTCTGCAATAGCCTTAACTTGATCCCAAGTTACTTTTGCTACTTTCTTTCTGTTCGGTTCTCCAGATCCTTTTTTTACTTTGGCCGCTTCCAATAATTGTACTGCGGCTGGAGGTGTCTTAATTACAAAGTCGAAAGACTTGTCTTTATAGACAGATATCACAACAGGAAGTACCTTTCCAGGTTTATCCTGAGTTCTAGCATTAAATTGCTTACAGAACTCCATGATATTCACACCAGCAGCACCTAAAGCGGGTCCTACCGGCGGCGATGGATTCGCTGCGCCTCCCCGAACTTGTAGCTTAACTACTTTACTTAATTCTTTTGCCATTTTAATTAATTTAAATCATATGTTTTTTAACGGAAGCAAAAAACACATGTCTTTATGTGTGTAACAATTATTAAACTTTTTCTACTTGCATGTAGCTCAACTCTAGTGGTGTTTTTCTTCCAAAAATCTTAACCATAACTTCAAGCTTACGCTTTTCTTCATTAATTTTTTCAATGGTTCCATCAAATCCGTTAAATGGACCATCAACAACCTTAACTGTCTCACCAACAGTAAAGGGTATTGCGATGTTTGCATTAACATCAATAGCGAGTTCATCAACCTTACCTAACATTCTATTCACTTCAGATTGACGTAATGGAACAGGATCACCGCCTTTAGTTTCTCCTAAAAAACCTATCACATTAGTAATGGATTTAATAATATGAGGAATCTCTCCACTCAAATTAGCCTGTATCATTATGTAGCCTGGAAAATACACTTTATCTTTAGTGATTTTCTTGCCATTTCTTATTTGTATTACTTTTTCAGTAGGAACAAGTACTTGCTCAACAAAATCATCATATCCTAATCTCGAAATTTCAGTTTCTATATAAGATTTAATTTTATTTTCTTGACCACTTACTGCTCTAACTACATACCACTTTTTGCTTGATTTTACTTCTGACATACTCAAAAAATTAGTTAATCCAACCAAAATAAGCTTTAATCACTCTACTAAAAGCAGTATCAACACCCCAAATAGCAAGAGAAAACAATACTGAGAATACGGCCACCAAAACCATTTTACTCTGCGCATCAGACCACTCAGGCCAAGTCACATTGTTTTTTAATTCTTCGAAAGATTCTTTTATATAGTTTACAATTCCTGCCATAATATTGTGTTTTGCACGGGTTGAGAGGCTCGAACTCCCGACACCTGGTTTTGGAGACCAGTGCTCTACCAACTGAGCTAAACCCGTAAATACAAGTCAAGGTATCCCGAATTTTCAGGACACCTCAACTAGCATTAATTTAACAATAATTAGTCTAAAATCTCAGTTACCTGACCTGCACCAACTGTTCTACCACCTTCACGGATTGCGAAACGTAGTCCAACATTCATTGCAATTGGTTGAATCAATTCAACTGTAATAGTCAAGTTATCACCAGGCATTACCATTTCTACTCCAGATGGTAGTGCGATATTTCCAGTAACATCTGTTGTACGCACATAAAACTGTGGACGGTAGTTGTTATGGAATGGTGTGTGACGTCCACCTTCTTCTTTTTTAAGGATGTAAACCTCAGCTTTAAATTTAGCATGTGGAGTTACAGAACCTGGCTTACAAATTACCATACCTCTAGAGATTTGAGTTTTCTCAATACCTCTAAGTAGGATACCTGCGTTATCTCCAGCTTCTCCTCTGTCAAGAATTTGACGGAACATCTCGATACCAGTAATTGTAGAAGTTAATTTTTCTGCACCCATACCAATGATTTCTACTGGGTCTCCAGTGTTTGCGATACCAGTCTCGATACGACCAGTTGCAACAGTACCACGACCAGTAATTGAGAATACATCTTCAATTGGCATAAGGAAATCCTTATCAACATCTCTTTTTGGTAATTCAATCCAAGTATCAACAGCTTCCATTAATTCCATTACAGTATCCACCCATTTTTGCTCACCATTAAGTGCGCCTAGGGCAGAACCAGAAACTACTGGTCCATTGTCTCCATCATATTCGTAAAAGTTTAATAGATCTCTTACTTCCATATCAACAAGCTCTAAAAGCTCTTCATCATCAACCATATCTACTTTGTTAAGGAAGACAACAATTCTTGGAATACCTACCTGACGTCCTAATAGGATGTGTTCACGTGTTTGTGGCATTGGCCCGTCAGTTGCTGCAACCACTAAGATTGCGCCATCCATTTGAGCAGCACCCGTTACCATGTTCTTTACGTAATCCGCGTGACCAGGACAGTCAACGTGAGCGTAATGACGATTTGCAGTTTGGTACTCTACGTGAGATGTGTTAATTGTAATACCTCTTTCTTTTTCTTCAGGAGCGTTGTCAATTGTATCAAATGAACGTGCTTCTGATAAACCAGCGTCTGCTAATACTTTAGTAATTGCTGCTGTTAAAGTTGTTTTTCCGTGATCTACGTGTCCAATAGTACCGATGTTTAAGTGCGGTTTGGAGCGATCGAAAGTTCCCTTTGCCATGATTTAAATTTTAGTCTTTGTTATATTAATAATATTAGTGTTCTAATTTATGCCTTAAAATAATGAGCCAATGACGGGATTTGAACCCGTGACCTCTTCCTTACCAAGGAAACGCTCTACCCCTGAGCTACACCGGCTAATGTTTGAGCGGGAGACCGGGTTCGAACCGGCGACATTCAGCTTGGAAGGCTGACGC
>JBELHJ010000011.1:38677-57615 GCA_042091495.1 Bacteroidota bacterium | reverse complement strand
TAGTAACTACTTCAACTAATAAAAAATACATTCTTCAAGAGATTAACACGAACATATTCACTGATCCAAATTTGCTTATGAGTAATATGGTTATGGTTACTAAACAACTCAAGAAGGTGAATAAGCAAGGAAATACATTAGAAGTAATACCAACAAAAACAGGAGGATCTTATTTTCTAGATGCTACCCAAAAAGCTTGGCGTTTGCTCAATTATTTTGATGACCATTGTGTTTTCGATAAAGCACCCAATATCGAATTAGCTTATGAAGGTGCAAAAATGTTTGGCAAATTTACTAATGACTTAAGTGTTATAGCCCCTCAAAAAATTAAAGCGGTTATTCCTGACTTTCACCACATGACCACACGCTTAAATCAGCTTCAATCTGCTTTAAAAAATGCTGAACCATTAAAACTAAATGAAACAAAGTCACTTTTAGAATTTGTAGATAAACACAAAGTAAAAATGTGTACGCTTGATAATTTATTTGCAAAAAATAAACTCAAACAACGCATCACTCATAACGATACTAAATTTAATAACGTCTTATTTGATTCTAATCATAAAGGCCTTTGTGTCATTGATTTAGATACTGTAATGCCTGGCTACTTACATTATGATTTTGGTGACGGTGTAAGAACAGCTGTTTCAACTTCTGAAGAAGATGAAACAGATTTAAGTAACATAACTTTTGACCTTTTTAAATTAGAAGCCTATACAAAAGGATATCTAGAAAGTACTAGAACAATTTTAAATGATACTGAAAAAGAAACACTTTCACTTTCTGTTGCTATTATGCCTTTTATAATGGGTGTGAGATTTTTAACAGACTATTTGAACAACGACAAGTATTATAAGATTAAATACCCTTATCACAATTTAGATCGCTCAAAAGCCCAGTTACACTTAGCCAATGAAGGGTTAAAGTTTCAGGAGGAAATTAACAAATTTATTTATAATTAGGTTCTAGTCTTGAACTGAGAATTTAAATTTTGTAGTCGTGCTGTAAACCTCACCTGAGTCTAGGACTATAGAAGGAAAATTAGACTGATTAGGGCTATCAGGAAAATGCTGTGTCTCAAGACAAAATCCAGATCTTTTACCCATGTAATTATCATTAATTGCTTTCAAGAAGTTTCCTGTATAAAGCTGAACTCCCGGTTGATCAGTATACACCTCCATTACTCGACCTGAATTTAAATGAATAACTTTAGCAAAAGAGGAATCAAGCGATGGTGTATTAATAACATAATTGTGATCATAACCACCTGCAATTTCAATTTGTTGATCAGAAGAATTAATATCTTTTCCTATAGATTTTAAAACTCTAAAATCTAAGGGTGTATCTGTTAAATCAGTATAAGATCCTGTTGGAATCATATTTTGATTCAAAGTAGTTATGGCATCTGCATCAATTTGTAATTGATGATCTAAAATAGTTGAGTTAAAATCACCTGATAAATTAAAATAGGAGTGCTGAGTTAAATTAACTATTGTAGTGCTATCGGTTTGAGCTTTATAACTTACAATTAATTGGTTTTCATTATCTAAAGTATAAGTGACTTGAGTGTTAAGATTTCCCGGATAACCCTCTTCCATATGAGCACTTTCATAAAACAAGTGAAGTAAAACCTTCTCTTGATCTTCTTGAGTTTTCCCTTCCCAAACCACTTTATCAAAGCCTTTCAATCCACCATGTAAGTGATTGGGACCATTATTTACTTCAAGATTATAAGTTTCGCCATTTAGTGTAAAACTACCATTGGCAATACGATTACCTACGCGACCAATAATAGCTCCTAAGTATGGATCATTATCAATATAATTCTCTAAAGAATCATAGCCCAAAACTATGTTTTCAAATTTACCTCCTTTATTTTTTACTTTTAGTGAAGTAATGATCCCACCATAATTGAGAATTGAAATGGACATCCCTTCATTATTCTCAAGGGTATATTGTTTTACTAGTTCTCCTGAGGGAAGCGTTCCATAATCTCTTATTGTTATTCTAGGAGTATGTTTCATTTTTGAGGGGGTAAAATTTTGACATGACAATAATAATAAAGTAAAGCTAACGTAAAAAATTATTGCTTGTAGAGATAACTCTAAAAATAGATTTATCCTGAGTTTCATATCAAGTTTAGTTAATGCTAAATTTACTTATAATATATTCAAATTCCGAAAAATGAAGTTTGGTAAAATAAATTCCAGAGGGCAACTCAGAGATATTAATTTGCTGATTTTGTAATAATGGAGACTTAATTCTTTGTCCAGCTACATTGTAAATATCTATTTTACTGACACTTTTGTCACAGTTAAAAGCTAAAAACTCATTACAAATTGAAATTTTACACTCATCTTTAGCCAAAGTTTTATGAGATAAATCTTTGAGTAAAGTTAAACCAGGATTAACAATTTTTAATGCATGAACTATAGGGCCAATATCTTCCCCGTTAGCCTCAATAGTAAACGTATTTAAATTATCATTAGTGTATGTAAATTCTGAGGAATCAACTCGATTATACCTTGGTGAACCTCCATCCCAACAAGGTTTACCTGTATCATTAAATACAAAATTATTAACATTGCTCTCATTAACAGTAACATAAGCAATTCGGTCAACATCACTTAAATGGTGCAAAAAAAGTTGATTGTTTTCTTCAAAAGTTACATCAAAATTAAATTCTAAATTACCTGTTTTATTTAAAGCATGTGCAAAACCATTAGGATAACATGGGTCTTGCTTAGGAGTTCCCCCATTTATGTCAGCCTGGTTTACGTCTAGTTCTAACACAAATCCTAGTTCTCTCTCTCGCCATACCCTAACGTAATCAACATAAGCTTTAGTTAAATCACCCAAAATATTGGTAGCATTTACAAACTCATTCTGAGGATATGTGTCTCCAAAACTTGCACTTACAGACAGCCATAACCACTCAGGAGCATGAACAATATGTGACGGTTCACTGTAAGTTGCTTTCAAATTGCCGTCATAATAAATTTTCATGAAATCAGGAGTCCAATGCAATCCAAATATATGATAGGCTCCATTGTGAATATTAGCACAATTGTAATGAAAGGTTTTATTTTGTCTCTGACTGCCATAACCGTCGAAGTGCACAACAGAACACACCTTGTTGGTTTCCCAAGCCGATTCGAATACGTCAATCTCAGCCCCGTCATTAGCAGTACCGTCAACAGCATGCTGTAAATTGCCCTGAAGCCAAAAAGCTGTATGGGTCCATTTATCTGAATCTGCAATTTTTAATCTAACCTCATAATAACCATATTGAGGCTCGTATTTACCTCTTGAATCTACAGATCCGCAGTACATTGTTGTATTATCTACTTTAGTTGACTTTAATTCTAGATTACCATTAACAACATTAACATTTTCAGATTTCCAATACCACTCATCTACACCAATTCTATTTCTAGGAGCTCGCGATTTATTGGATACTGTAACATTCCATTTTGTATCATCAAGTTCACTTCCAGAAAATTCATCAGAAAATTGGAGTTGATAATCTTGCGACAGACTTACTAGAGGCTGAGCATTGACAGGCGTATTTGGATCAACTAAATTTGTTTGAGATATTCCAAAAAAACTTGTAATTAATAAAATGTATAAAAGAATAAATCGCATAAATTAAAATTAATCAATCTATAAAACTACACAATGGTAGTAGCTGTGTTTGCTCGAACCCCTTCAGAGACTTCAACAAAAATTGGAGTTAATGATTTTGAAAATCTTTGAGTATAAGCATCAGAAATATCGGCTAAATAGTTTGCTACTTCGTTAGATTTTACAAGATTAATAGTACAACCACCAAAACCACCTCCCATAAGTCTTGACCCAACTACTTCTGGGTAATCTTTTGAGAAATCTACCATAAAATCAAGTTCATCGCAGCTTACATCGTATTTGTTTGATAAGCCTTCATGAGAAGCATACATTAATTTTCCAAAAAGTTTAACTTCTCCTTTTTGAATAGCGTCTGCTGCTTTTATTGTTCTCGCTTGTTCTTCAATTACATATGAAGCTCTTTTGAATTGCGTAATTGTTAAGTCATCTTTAACAGATTCAAGAACCTTTAAAGGTACATCAGCTAACTTTTTATAATCTGGGTATTCTTTTTTAATAATGTCTAAAGCAGACTCACATGCCGTTCTTCTTAGGTTATATTCACTTGAAGCCAATTCGTGTGCTACATTGGAATTTAAAAGTATAATGACATAAGGATCAAAAGCAGCATTTATATAATCATGCTCTAAGGTATCACAATTAAGAAGCATTAACTGGTTTTTCTTTCCCATCATTACAGAAAATTGATCCATAATTCCACATTTTGTACCCACATAATTATGTTCGGCAGAGCGCGCAATATTAATGATTTCCATTTTGGTTAAATTGAGCTCAAATAACTCATTAATTGCTTGGGCCAGACCGCATTCCAAAGCTGCTGAGGAACTAATTCCAGCACCTACAGGTAAATTACTTGAAATCTTAGCTATAAATCCGTTTTGCCAAGCTGGTCTTAACTTTTTAATTCCAGCAACAACTCCTAAGATATAGTTATGCCAAAGAGTGTTACTCTTAACAATTTGATTACTGATGTCAAACTCAAAACTTCCAGTTAGTTCAGAACTTACATAACACAGTGATGTTTCAGATAAATTAATATCTACAATTACGTGTTTGTCAATAGCCGCTGGTAATACAAAACCACCGTTATAATCTATATGCTCACCTATAAGATTGATCCTTCCCGGGGACAAGATTCTCAAACTCATTCTATCTTAGTTTAATTATAATATTACAAAATTAAGTGTAATATATACGTTTTTTTGTAAGTTTAATATTCTTTTATGATTTAAAAATTACCATTATTATAATTAATATTGATTCTTAAGGTTAAATTTTGACAACTCTGAGTTAACTAAGCAAATCATATTAGTACAAATTATAACGAATTTTAGTGTTTGCTAACACATCAAAAAATAATTTTAAAAACCTAATTATATCATATTACGATTATGACAAAATATATCATTACAGCTTGCTTTTTTATTTCTGGAATTTTGATTCATGCTCAAGAGGATAAACGTCCTAACGTAATATTAATAATGTGTGATGATTTGAATGATTATGAAGGGGTTTTTGGAGGTCATGAACAAGCTATTACACCAAATATTGACCGTTTAGCTAATAATGGTGTAAAGTTCATCAATGCGCAAACTAATGCCCCTGTTTGTCAACCTTCTAGAAATAGTCTTTTTACAGGAGTATATCCTCACACTTCTAAAGATTTTGGATGGACACCTTTACTAAAGCAATCTACTTTAAAAAACAATAAAACAATAATTAGATTATTTAAAGAGAATGGATATTTGACTTTAGGCACTGGAAAATTAACCCATGGAAAACCTCCTAAAGATTGGCAAAAATGGGGTAATAATCATAAGCATAATTATGGACCACTTTATTTTGACGGTGAAAAGCCAGGTGCATTACCTACAGTGCCTCAACCTTACCAGAGTATAGGTGCTATAGACGGTTCTTATGGTCGGCTTTCAGAAGGAGGAATTACAGATGGAAAAACTAGAAAAGTTCCTGGATTTATCTATGGATGGGATTTTAAACCCTTTAGATACATAAACGATAATGATCGCAGTAGACTTCAAGATGAAAAACACGCCATATGGGCAAGTAAACAAATCATGTCTATGGATGCTGAAGGAACCGAAACACCATTTTTTATGGGTATTGGTTTTGTTCGCCCTCACACGCCTTTACATGCTCCTGATAAATACTTTGACATGTATCCTTTGGAAAGTTTAAAGCTAGATGACTGGCTAAAAGGAGATGAAAAAGACACCTATTGGTCAAAAAACTTTGATAGCGAACTTAAAGGACCAAGATATTACAGAACCCTACTAAAATCATACAATGGTAATCGCGAATTAGCAATGAAAAAATTTCTTCAAGCGTATCTAGCTTGCATTACTTTTATTGACGACCAAGTAGGTGTCATTCTAGATACGCTAGTGAAAAGTAGATTTAAGGACAATACTATTATTGTTTTTACTAGTGATCACGGTTGGCAAATGGGTGAAAAAAACTATTTATTCAAAAATTCACCATGGGAAGAAAGTGCAAAAGTACCCCTAATTATAAGTAGTCCCTCTCAAAAAAATGGACTTACAGAAGACCAACCCGTCGCCTTGATTGATATTTTCCCTACCCTAGTAGATTATTGTAATTTAGAAGGAAATCATAAATTAAATGCTAATGGTGGCTCATTAGGAGGTTATAGTATGAAACCTTTAATTGAGGGGAATTCAAAATGGGAGGGGCCAAAAGGGGCACTAACAATAGTTGGTAATGTAGGAGCAAACACCCGATTGAATGAACAGACGTTTTCATACCGAACAAAACGTTACCGTTATATTTTATATCCGGATGGTAATGAAGAACTTTACGATCATGACAAGGACCCAAGAGAGTGGGAGAATATAGCAGATATAAAAAAAATGAAATCAATCAAGAAGAAGCTCAAAAAAGATATGTATAAAATCATAAATGCTTCATAATTTTTAATCTTAAACCTAGTGTTTAAATTCAAACTCACAATTGCTGTTCATATTTTACTTGTAAGTCTTATTAGCTCTGTAAGCTTGTGGTCACAAAATTATCTGTACGATTTCAAATCAAATAAAACTTTACCAAAAATTATAAGTAAAAACTGTGAAACCAAAATCAAAAACAATGGTTTAAATATTAAGATTGAACCTAACCAAAAAGCCAATATCATATTTCAGGGGAATTGGGACTTGAGCGCCTGGCTCTATTTAACTTTGGGATTAAAAAATCAAACTAAGGACAGTATAAGATTTGATGTTTTTTTAAAGGGAAAAGTTAAAGATTATCAGTCAAAAAATGAATTGTGGAATATAGGCTGGTTAAAACCCAATGAAGATTTAGATTTTAATTGTGTTTTGTTACCTGATTATTCAACAAGAAAATCGGTTTATAAAAAACAACACGATGTATTTCCAAATATGAGGGGATTTCCAGAAGGGGTTTCATTTGCTAGATCTTTTGATTTAAGGTTCACTAATACTATAGAACTTATAATTGAAAGTTATGATAAAACAGTTGAATTAGACCTAAAATATATAGATCAACGGAGAATTGCAGTACCAGAAATACTAACTACTAACTCAAAATTATTTTTTCCATTTATTGATAAATATGGACAATACATACACGCTGACTGGAATGGGAAAATACACAGCGATAAGGACTTTAAATCACAACTAAAAACAGAAATTAAAATATTAAAATCTGAAAAAAAGTCTGAAGAATGGAATGTCTATGGAGGATTTAAAAATGGCCCAAAGTATAAAGCTACTGGTCATTTCAGGATACAAAAAATTAATGATAAGTGGTGGATTATTGATCCCTCTGGCTGTTTATTTTGGTCTACGGGTGTTAATGCTGCAGGAGTTTTAGAAATAGATACACCTATTAAAAACAGAACTCATTTTTTTTCGAATTTGTTTCCTGAAAACAACACCAAGTATGCTAAATTTTATAAAAATGATAATTATTTATTTGGTCGCATTGTAAGACAATTAAAGTATGGTACTACAGAGCAAGAGCTTTACACCAATCACACTATAAGAAGACTTGAAAATTGGGGTATTAATACTATGGGCTCTTGGAGCGATGTGCCAACAAACTATTCCAAAAAAATGCCCTACACTATCTATGTTGGAACAGCCTGGCCTATTCTCACCAAAAAGCTCCCCGATGTTTTTGATCCTCGTTGGGAAAAAAATCTAAACAAGAAAATTTTAAATAAAAGTATAAAAGCAAAAGATGACCCCTATTGCTTTGGCTTTTTTATTGACAATGAATTGTATTGGAACACACCAAATCTCATGGCAAATGCAATTATTGCACTTAGTTCCAATGTTGTTGGAAAACAAAAGTACATTTCATTGTTGAAGACTAAGTTAAAATCGATTCAAGAATTTAACACTTTGATAAATACTAATTTCTCAAGTTGGAATGCATTACTTGAAAATACTGAACCGCTTAATCTTTCAAACTTGGAGCAAATGAATATAACATACTACGAAATGTTTTGTCATAAATATTTTGCTACTGTAAAAGCGAGCTTAAAAAAACATGCCCCTAATAAATTATATCTGGGTTGCAGATGGTTCAGACCAGAAAAACACAAACACAAGTATAATGTTGGTGTTGGAGCCAAATATATTGACATTTTAACATTCAATCAATACGATACAGAACTTATAAACTATGCTTATCCTTTGAAACAGGAAATTGACAAACCATTTATGATTACAGAGTTTAATTTTGGAGCATTAGATACTGGCAAATTTTACCCCGGACTCAATTTTGCTTCTGACCAAAGAAACCGGGGCGAAAAATATGTTAACTTTATTAAAAGTGCATTATTAGATAATAAATGTGTTGGTGCGCACTGGTTTATGTATGCTAATTCCACTTCAGCAGGAAGAAGTGTGGTAGGAGAAAATGCAAATTGCGGACTAGTCTCTGAAACAGACACCCCATATTACGAACTCATAAACCGCATGAAACTTATTACACATAAATTATATAAATACCGATGGCATGAAAATTAAAGTAATTCCGATTCTACTTTGTTTGTTATGTATAACAAATGCTGTGGCTCAAAAAAAACAAAATGTCCTTATGATTGTTTTAGACGATCTTAATGACTTTACGGGAGTTTTAAAAGGACATCCCCAAGCCCATACACCAAATATAGATCGTTTAGCCAAAGAAGGCGTTTTATTCACGAATGCTCATAGTAATGTCCCTGTCTGCAGCCCTTCAAGAGCAAGTTTTATGAATGGTATCTCTCCCGTAACTTCTGGATATTGGGGATTCAAAAACTGGAAACAAAACAATTTATTAATGGCTTGCAAATCTATTCCAGAGTACTTCATGGAAAATGGATATCATACTGCCAAATCAGGTAAAGTTTTTCACAGTTCTAAAAAAGGAGCTTGGCATGACGAAGGCGTAAAAACAGATTATGGGCCTATTGCATTTGATGGTTTGAAAGCTGCTCAACACCCTTCTTGTCCTGAATCTATGTTTCAATTGGGTGCATTAGACGCCACATTTACATCTCTTGATGATATTCCTAAAGTTAAAGCTAATGATCAAGCTCCAGGTTACAACGGCTGGTATTTAACTAAACTAAAAAAAGGTTTTAAATACATCAACGATAATGATCGGGATTTAATGTCAGATGAAGCCTCTGTCGAATGGTTTAAATCAAAAATTCAGAAATTAGAAAATTCAGAACATGGGGATCCCTTTTTTATTAGTTTAGGGTTTCATAGACCTCATACACCACTTGTTGTTCCAAAAAAATATTTTGATTTATTTCCTCTAGAAACAGTTAAAATACCTAAGATTAATTTTAATGATACAGAGGATACTAAATTAGGAGAAAACAGCATTAAAGAAAGTCGAGGAAGAAAAGCTTACCGTTGGTTAACAGAATCCTATTCTAGTGTTGAACTGGCATTAAAAAAATATACTCAAGCCTATCTTGCCAGTGTAGCATTTGCTGATGACATGGTAGGGAAAGCACTTGAGACTCTTGAGAAGAGTTCATTTAAAGAAAACACCACAATCATATTATTTAGTGATCATGGTTATAATATTGGAGAAAAAGAATATTTATTCAAATATTGCCTTTGGGAAGAGTCAACAAGAGTACCTCTAATCATTAAATCTCCTTTCTATGAAAAATCCATGGGTAAACAAGTTGATCACCCTGTAAGCCTCATAGATATTTATCCCACATTAAAAGACCTATGCAAGCTTGAAGGCAGCACAATAATTAACAGTTCGGGGGCGCCACTCGATGGGTATAGTTTAAAACCATTTATAGAAAATCCTAAAACAAATCAATGGGAAGGTCCAGATACGGCTTTTACCATAGTGTCTAGTTGGAAATCAAAACTGGCCGAAAAGCAACACGTTTCTGTGAGATCAAAACAATACAGATATATAAGATATGCTAATGGTTCCGAAGAGCTTTATAATCATAAAAAAGATGATTTCGAATGGCATAACTTAGCAGAGGACAAAAAGTATTTAAAAATCAAAGAAACGCATCGTAAACAATTGGATTTATGGTTGAAAAATTAAATAAATGTGAAAATTACGTTGTTAAATTACCCATTTAGTAGTAAGTTTTAATTATATTGAGGTAATTTAAAAGTAATGAAACTTAATTACGTCACATTATCTAAACCAGAAACAGAGTCTTTTTATGTATCAAGGCGAACAGAGGCCTACAAAGGTGATAATTGGCACTATCACGATGAATTCGAAATTTTACTTTCAATTAAAGGTGGTGGCGTGATGATTGTTGGTGATAAAATCACCAACTATAACCCAGGTGAACTGATGCTTTTAGGTTCTGGTTTGCCGCACCTATTTAAAAATACTGGAATTGATGCTGACTCTGATGAGGTTGATTTTATTGTTGTTAAATTCAGTTCTCACTTTCTAAACCAACCCTTATTTGATACTCCAGAATTTTCTAGAATTAAAAATTTTATAAAAAAGGCAAACAGAGGTTTAGTATTTTCAAAACAATTTTCTAGTGAAATCAAACCCCTGTTTATTGATTTAATTAAATGCAAAGGTGCAGATCGAATGATCATATTATTTAAAATCCTAAATAAGTTATCAAAGGAAAAAAACCTTAAAAATATTGCTAGTCAAAACTACTCCAGTATAAACTTTAAAGAAGAAGATCGTTTACAAAACGTAATTGATTATATCTCTAAAAATTATTATAAGGACATTAGTCTCCAAGACTTGTCAGATCTATCATATATGACTACCAATTCATTTTGTCGTTTTTTTAAAAATAAAACAGGTAAAACTGCTTTTGAATTCATAAGAGAATACCGAATAAATAAAGCGTGCCAAATGTTAATGAATGGTAGAAAAAGTATTTCACAAATATGTTACGAAACTGGATTTAGTTCTTTTTCTAGTTTCAATAGAGTTTTTAAGCAACTTAAAAAGGTATCTGCTAAAGAGTACAAAAAAAAATATTTTGACTTAAAACAAAGTTTTGAATTAGCCTAATTAAAGGGTATTAGAATATCCTAATATAACAGCTGCAACAACCAAAACCACAAGACCTATCATTAAAGTTTTAAATGGTCCCTTTGCAGAATTCCATTCGCCTGATTTGTATGCCCAATAATTACTTACAATAAGTGATAAACCAAGTAGCATAGGCCAACCTACAATATTCCCCAAATTACTATTAGAAACTTCATTTAATAAGGCAGCTCCTTGACCATAAAGTCCCAAAGCAGCAAACCAACACAATCCAGCAATTATAGCCCACATGTAGGACTTTGCACTTCCAGATACTTTAAAATTACTCCAGCTATTTGCTTTGATCATCAAAACCAAGCTATACAATAGATTCATAGCAAAAGCACCTGTAAAAACAATGAGCCATGCAATCAAGCTGGCATCTTTTACATTTACTCCAAATTCTTTAGCTATAACAACCGTTTCAGCATTTACTTTGGTATGACCAACCGCTAGTAATGAAGATAAAGCACCACATAAAACTGCGATTAAAATACCTTTACTAATGTTATCAGATTTTAACGCTGATCCTACTTCTCGATCTCTGTCTATCCCAGCTTTAGCAGTTAATACAACTCCTATAATAGTCACTATTAGTCCAAATATAACGTATGGAAATTGTGGTAAGTCTAATACATTTTCATACGATAAAAATGGTATAAGTGCTCCTAAAGTACCTGCCAATCCCATGACTATACCCATAGTAAGTGACAATCCAATATATGGAACACTCACCCCAAAAAGAATACCTCCTATACCCCATAAAAATCCGAATAAAATAGCATAATATGCCGCACTTTGGGAATTAGAATCATTAAATACCGCCATAAAAACTTCAAAAAAATTGGGCTCCGAAAGGTAAGTCCAAACTAAAGGAAACACAACCATTGCTATACTCACATGAACTACCCACCAGGTTTCCCATTTTAAAGGGGCCATATATTTCATTCCGAGGCCAAAAGAACCTTGAAACACACTTGCAAGAATTATAATTAAAAAGGGAACTAAATACAAACTCATAATTATACTATATTATATTAAACTGGATATGCGTTTTTGAACTAAATAGTCATTTAATGCCAAGTGAGAACAATCGTGACCAATACCACTATTTTTAATACCACCATGGGGTAAATAAATGGCATATTTTATACCATTGATTTGAACTTCACCAAATTCTAGCTGTTCTGAGAAAAATTGAATCCTGTTGGCATTAAATGTAAAAATATAAGATGCTAGTCCATACTCAGTTGAATTAGCCAACTTAAGTACCTCTTCATCTGAGTTAAATTTCATTATAGGTGCAATAGGTCCAAAAATTTCTTCTTTAAAAACAGCCATTTCAGTAGTCACATCTACAAGTATGGTTGGGCTAAACCAATAGCCGCTTTCGAAAGACTTGGGGACACTGCCTCCAAAGAGTAATGTGGCTCCCTTTGCAACAGCATCATTTACAAAATGAGTCATTCTTGATTGGGCATTTTTAGAAATCAAAGGTCCCATATCAGGAGATTGTTCTAGTCCGAATCCTAATGATAATTCAGTTACCTTTTGTTTGAACCCTTTTACAAATTCATCATAAATGTTTTCATGAATAAAAAAACGGTTTGCTGCCACACAAATTTGCCCTGAATTACCATATTTTATTGCTACTGCTAAATCAATAGCGTTTACTAGATCGGCGTCGTCAAAAACAATAAAAGGTGCATTACCACCTAATTCCATACTTAATTTTTTAATTGATGACGCGCTATCTGCTATAACTTTTTTACCTGTTGCAGTTGAGCCAATCATCGTAACAACTGAGGGAATTTTACTTTGCGATAGAGTTACAGCCACCTCATCTGGTTTACCTGTGAGAATATTAACCACTCCAGAAGGGAAATTAATTTCATTTAAAATCTCCCCCAAAATATATGCTGATAATGGAGATACCTCAGAAGGCTTTAAAACTATCGAACATCCTGCAGCTAAAGCAGGACCTAGCTTAAATGCTACATTAAGTAATGGAAAATTCCATGCTAAATAAGCAACTACTACCCCTGCAGGCTGACTAATTAATTTATGGGTATGGGTATTTTCATAATCAGGAATCATCTCATCCTTTAAATTTTTCATTGCATTAGGATACCAGTCAAGAGCATTTACCAATGCTTCAAAATCTTCATAGGAACCCGCATAAGGTTTTCCCATTTCATAGGTTATAGCAGAGCGCAACTTATTTTCATTTAAAATAACTGCATCTTTAAGTTTATTTATCCATTCTGTGCGTTTAACCAAAGAAAGTTTTGACCAATACAAAAAGCCTTGTTTAGCAGATTTTAAAGCCAACTTAGCATCTTCTACTGAAGCCATTGCAACTGAACCTATTGATTCCTCATTGGCTGGACAAATTACCTCAAGTTTTTTACCTGATTTTGAATCCACCAAATCACCATTAATGTATAATTTTTTATATCCGAAATTCATTTTTTCTGATTTATGTAAATTGCTCATGTACTAGTGTCATCTTTTTTAAAGCAGTAGTATTCATTTCAAATCCCAAGCCAGGTCTATTTGGAACATTAATGTAACCATTTTTCATTTCAATTTCTGAAGTCAATTGATCTCTAATTGCATTTTCTGTTTGATCATACTCTATTAGAAAATCAGGGGCAATAAGGCGCCCTGGAATACACTCTAAATTAGCAATAAAATGAGTTGCAACATGCAAGGCAATCCCTGAACCCCAAGTATGAGGAATAATTGAAACTCCATGTGTTGTTGCCAAACTTGCTATACGTTTTGCTTCAGTTAAACCTCCACAAGCACAAATATCTGGTTGAACAATATCAACAGACTTATTTTGTAGAAGCTGATTAAAACCAAACCGAAGATATTCACACTCCCCTGATGCAATAGGAATAGTTGTTTGTTGTCTCAAATCATAAGATTGACCATAAAACTCGGGAGATAACGGTTCTTCAAACCAACTAATTTGTAATGGTTCTAATCGATGAGCTAATTCCAATGCTTCTCTGTAATTATAAGCATGATTAGAGTCGACCATTAATTGTATATCTGGACCTACAATTTCTCTAATTCGAGAAACAATTTTATAATCTATATCTACTCCAAGACCCACTTTCATTTTCATAGCCTTGAAACCCTTGGCTATATATTTTTTAGCCTCTTCTTCGAAACCATCAAAAGGAGATTCTAAATTTGAAAAATAAAAACCTGTAGCATAGGGCCTAATTTTTTTGCGCTGAACCCCACCAAGAAGGACTGAGACTGGGCATCCTAAAATTTTACCTTTTAAGTCCCAAACAGCAATATCAATAGCACTTACAGAAGCCATTAAAACTCCCCGCCTAGCAAAATCAAGCGAAGCTCTATACATTTTGCTCCAAATCAATTCATTCTCTAAAGGTGAATTATTTAGTACTATTGGGGCCAAATATTTAATTCCAGATGCCACAATTTCTGCAGGACCATATCCCTCTCCCCAGCCAATCTCTCCTGATGACGACGTTATTTTGACCACACAAATTTTTCGAGATTCATAGGCCCACTGAGAAAAATAAAATCGTTTAGATAATTTTTCCTCTAAAACAAAGGTTTCTATTTTATCTATATGCATAGATGGTTCTTAAATGATTCAACGATTAATTATTGTTCTATTAATTCAAAATCATCAACATCAACTACTACACCATCAGCCCATCTGTAAAGAGACAAAGTGACTTTTTCTCTGCCTGAAATAACCTTAAAATCAAACTCATGAACAGACCAGTTATTTGGTTTAATATTCTTTACGGGTACTTTGAGATATTCATGGCGATCTTCCTTAGGGCCTGATAAAATAGAAAAAACCAAATTACCCCTTGAAATATTGTCACCACTAGGTTTCACTTTCAATTTCCATTTGTAACTTTTTTCAGCTTCTAATTTTATGACTTTAATAAGTGATAACCCTTGAACCTCATTACTTCGAGCAAAATTATTTTCATTTTCATTAATTATTTTCCATTTAGCTTTTCCCCAAAAATTAAAGCCCCCCATCTCTTTTGATTTTATGCCTTTACCCTCTACTAAGGTTTCAAAATCCTGAAAAAAGACAGACTCCTGAGCAAAAGTTAACACACCCATACTTGATAGAGATATAATCATAAATATTTTAAAATTCATTTTGTTAATATTTAAATTAGATAACAATTTAGCTATTTACACTACAAGTTAATCCTAATAAATTTACCTTATTTAATACATGAATTAACTATAACCTCAGGTAATAAATGTTATTAATTAGATAAAATCATTAAATTATTAAACCACGAGATGAATTTTCTTTAACAGGTGATTTGTAAAACATTAATCTAAATGAAACTAATACCATACTATTTATTACTACTAATAGCATTTAAAACATTAGCTCAAAAACAAGTTTTAAAAGAAATATTTTCATTAAATGGAGCATGGGAAATCATTTATGATGACCAAAACAACGGTATGGACCAAAGATGGTTCATCAATGACAACTTTAAATCTCATGATTCAATCCAAACTATATCTGTGCCAAGTTGCTGGGAAGAGTTTAATAAAGATTATGAAGGGGTTGCATTTTACAAAACAACTTTTACAATTCCTAAATCTTGGGAAGATAGAATTATAGAAATAAATTTTGAAGCTTCAAATTACAAAACTGAATTGTGGGTTAATGATGAAGTTGTTGGATTCCATGAAGGTGGTTATACTCCATTTAAAATGAGAGTTGATAAATTGATTAAAGTAGGAGAAATAAATAATTTAATAGTTAGAGTAATTAGTCCAATTATTTTAACTGACAAAAAAGTTGATGGTCTAGGGAGACAAGAAGTACCTATGTGGAGAGGGGCCATAGCAGGAGGAATATGGCAAGATGTAACCATATCATCAAAAGGCAAACTAACCATCGAAGATGTTTTTATACAAACTAATATTTATGATAAATCTATAGCTTACGAAATTACAATTGAGAATAATAAAACCATTAAACAAGACACTGAATTAGAAATACTAATTTCTGATCATGACAATAAAACTGTACATAAAAAAACAATTCCTTTAATTTTTGATCCAGGATTAAAAACAATTAAAAATGTTATTGAACTTAATGACATTAAACTCTGGGATATTGATTCTCCCTATTTATATCATACTGAAATAAAGCTTAACTACAATAACTCAATTTCTGATACATGGAGTCATAAATTTGGTTTTAGAGAATTTACCGTAAAAAATGATACATTTTACTTAAATAACAAGCCTTTATATTTAAAAGCTGCATTTTTTGAAGGCCTATATCCAACAAAACTTGCTTATCCTGATTCAAAAGCAATGGCCATAAAAGAAATCAAACTTGCTAAGCAAGCTGGTTTTAATATGATAAGACCTTGGAGAAAACCTGCGCCTAAAATGTGGTTAGATTTATGTGATGAATTAGGAATTCTAACAGTTGGTAGTCTTGCTATTGAGTGCATGAAAAGACCAATTTCTACCCCTAGGCTGCCATTTGTAGTTGAAAATGAACTAAGAAAAACCATATTAAGTAATAGGAACAGAACTTGTATAGTACAATGGGAACTATTTAATGAAATAAACCGTCCTATTTTAACCCAAATGCTTCATAAAATGGCAATGCTAGCTAGAGACCTTGATCCAAGTAGAATGATTCTTGACGAATCTGGAGGATGGGGTGAGGGAGCCAATTTATATCTACCTTATCTAAAGAAACAATTTAAATTTAATGATGTTCATCATTACAGTGGTTCTCAAATTAATAAAAGAGAATTTAATGGATATTTGGTTACTGGAAAAAATAACGCTCAAAAAAAAGAGCTAGGTTTAGAAAAATTAAGAGGATTTGGTAAAAATATTGTTCCTGGTAAAATGACTTATATTTCTGAATTAGGCTATGGAAGTACACCTAACTTAAAAGAAAACATATCTCAATTTAAAACTGCAGGAAATCCTATAGTTGCACCAACTATTTATCACGAATTGCTTGACAAAAACTATGAAAAAGCACTTGCTATTACTGGTTTTGATAAGGTTTTTCAAACTACAACTGCATTTTACGAGGCCCAACAACACATTCACGGCCAAGCCAACAAAAGAATGATTGAAGCATCAAGATTAAACAATACCATAAAAGGCTATTGTATTCATGCATTAACTGGTGGTGACTGGGTACTCGGAGCTGGATTACTTGATTTATGGAGGCAACCTAAAAAAGAAGTATATGATCTGACTAAAAAAGCTAATGGAAAACAAATTTTCCCAATCCAAGTAAATAATAGAAACATATACTCCAATGAAGGTTTTGACTTAACAATTAATGCAGTTAACGAATTAGCTAATGAAAAAGGAGAGTTAAAAATTTTAATCCAAGATAAAGATTCAAATATTTTTTTTAAAAAAAGCAAGTCCATTAATTTGAATCATGGCATTTCAAAGGTTTATTCTTCCCACATTGAAACCGATAATTATGACGGAGAGTACATCATTAAAATCATTTTTAAGGGTAATCAAAAAAAATTAGAGCTTGAAAATTCTTATCAAATTTTTATTAAAAACATTACTAAAATAGCTAAACCAAAAAATCAGATTGCTATCATTGACACTAATCGTGAATTAGCCTCTTTTTTTGAAAAAAATAATATAAAATACACTTATTTTTCAAGTAAGTTAGACATTGCCACCCCTTTAGTTATTGGATCCTTAGAATCAAAAAAAACCTATAACAAAGTGATGAATGATGTCATGAATTTTGTTAAAAAAGGGGGGAAAGCTATTGTTTTAGATGTAAAAGGTAAAAATGTAAAAGGTTTTAATAGAGTATTAAAAAATATTTCCAAAGATCAAATTCCTTTCAATATTGAATTACAGGGAAAATGGGCTACACTTGGAGGCTGGGCTGCAAAGTCCCACATAGTTACTAACCATCCAATCTTTGATGGGTTACCAACAAACATAATTGCTAGTGGCGTGTATGAAAATGTACACCCTAAATCATCAATGTCAAAAATTGAAGGAGATTACATCGCTGGTATGATTGGTTATGATCATTTCCCAAATAATGATATTATGGTAAGGCATTACAATGGCCCTGGTGAGGTATGGTGGGCTGCAGATATTTTAGAAACTAAAATTGATAAAGGCCTTTTGATATTTTCTACTTATGATCTATTAAAAAATCTTAATCTAGACCCTATCGCTGATATTATTTTAATTAATATGATTTCATATATAAATAATGAATAAAAAAAGCCGCTATTTCTAGCGGCTTTAAACCAAATATAATTTACCAAAAAAAACCTTTGTTATAAGAATAAGTAATCCTACAACAATACAAATTTAATGTTTAATTAACAACTACCAAAATTAAATAGATGTTTTTATGTTAATATTAAAAAAACATGAAATAATCTTTTGGATTTTTTTTTAAATTTTAATTATTTATGCTCTTGAACAACCTTTTCATCACGATATCTACAGCACATATTTACACTCATATAAGCCTCTTCTGTAGCCTTATAATTATCAGTGTCGTGACCAACACTAGCAATATTTGACTTAATAGCATCTAAATCCGTTTTTTGATTGTTAAAAATTAACTTTAATTGATGCGTTTCGACATCCCAATTAGCAAGTTTAACTCCTTTTGTTTGTAAACATGCTTTTTCTATTCTTGATTTACACATACCACAAACGCCATCAAC
>JBELHJ010000011.1:0-38577 GCA_042091495.1 Bacteroidota bacterium | reverse complement strand
AGATTGTAACTCATACCCTATGTTTGCAAAAAATCGGTGTTTAGGTGTTAAAGGCATCGATTTCTTTCCTTCAAGATAATCAGTTGTTACCTCATAATACTTATAAGCCAATCGTAAATCAAAATTTTTAAATGTTTGTTGACTAAATTCAAACTGAAAACTATTAGCACGACTTTGGCCGTTTAAATTGTAAAATCTAACCGATAGTGGGTTTTCATAATCTACAACAACTTGATTTTTAAAATCTGTTATAAAATAATCAATATTAATGTCAGACTTTTTGTTAAACAAATTAAAACCTTGTAAAAATGATACACCATAATTCCAAGCAACCTCATGATCCAAACCATAAATTTTACCATTGGTATTTAGGATCTCAATTGATCTGTTGGATGCAAACAATTTTTGATTTTCAGCAAAAATATTAGCAGTCCGTTGTCCCTTACCTACAGCTAACTTTACAGAAGATTTAGTCCACGGCGTATACCTAACATGAAGTCTAGGTGTAACAAAAGCCCCCATTAAATTATGATAATCAAATCTAATTCCTGCAGTTAGATTTAGATTGTCTAAATTATCAAAATTGTATTCGAAAAAAGAGCCTATGGCACTTTCATCTCTATCATAAACAATATCATCTACAGATTCATTGTAAGAATCGGCAGAAAAAGTAATTCCTGTTTTGATTTTATGTCTACTGTCTGAAATAATTGAGTTATAAATAACATTAGCGTAGAGACTGTTTTGTAAGATATCAAATGATCTTAAACCAAAATAAGAGTTTTGTTGATGGGAACTAAATGATAGTTGAACACCTAAGCTCTGATATGGTAATAATGGATTTACATATCCTAGCTTGGAGGCAATCTCATAGCGTTTAGTATTAATTTCACTACCCCAATACGTTTCAGAAAATTTATGATTGTTGGGATCAAAATTGGTTTGACCACTGAGTTTATTATCATTTAAAATTCTTAAATTTAGAAATCCTATGATACCATTTTCTAGATCCTTGTATTCCCATCGGTTCAAAAAATTTATTTGATCATAATTAGGCATGTCCATGAAACCATCTTTATTTACATCATGTTTAGTCTTTAAAAGGTTCCCATGTAAATAAATTCCAGTATCTAACTTATCACTAACCTTTTGATTGACATGTGTGTTTAATTCAAATCGCTCAGCAGTTGAACCAAAAGCATTCAAAAAAAATGAATAGTCCTTGGATGGTTTTTGCAATTCAGCATTAATTTGTCCCGCTATACTTTCATAACCATTAACCACACTACCTGTACCTTTGGTTACTTGTATACTCTCAATCCAAGTCCCAGGAATAAAACTCATACCATAAGCTTGTGAAGCACCTCTTACAGAGGGAACATTTTCAGTAGAAACCAAGATGTAAGGACTCGTTAGGCCTAACATTTTGATTTGTTTTGTTCCACTTATTGCGTCAGCGAAATTGACATCTATTGATGGATTAGTTTCAAAACTTTCTGACAGATTACAACAAGCTGCTTTAAGTAATTCATCTGAAGACACAAAAATGGTATTTGTGGGAGTTAAGTATGATTGTTTAGATGCTTTTTCTTTTACAGAAATTTCAATCTCATCGAGATTATTTGAAGCTGTTAATTGATGTTTGATAAACTTGTTGGAAGTAATACTCAATGTGTCTGTTTTGAAACCAACATAGCTTATAATTAAGTTTTTGTGTATAGTTGATTCATAATCAATTTCAAAACCTCCATCTTCATCTGTAAAAATTCCAATATTAGAGTCTTGCCAATAAACGTTAGCTCCGAAAAGACCATAACTTTTTCCATCTTCTGCTACTTCATAGACTTGACCTCCTAAGCTGTCTTGAGCTAATAAATGAGTACTATTTGATGATAAAAATAAACTACAAATTGCAAGAAAAAATTTCTTTAAGATTGACATGTAAACTCTTTTCATTCCTTTTAAATCAATTTTATTAACATGTTAAAAGCAAAATTACAATTAATCTATTTATTGTATTCTGTATTAGTATGGTTTTAACTTTTATTATAACTGTAAAAAGCAGCTGTAAAGAGTATTAATAATACCGGGTGAATTAAAAAACGCCTGATATTAAAAAATAAATAATACCAATTAGAGTCTAAATTTAAAAGTAGAATTAGTAACAATATTATAAGTAGAAAGAAAGCTCCTAGATACAAAAGAGATGCTAATTTAATAAATTGAATATTTTGAAAAAGCGTATAAATTATCCCCAAAGATAAAATGGAATTTATGGCATATCTTAAAACTAAATAGCTCAATAACTTGGTTAAATCATATTCAGGTAACGTATTAAAATGATAATCAGTTTTAAAAAAGTGAATAAAAGGGTCATAAAATAATTCATCTTGGAAGACTCTGACCAAAACAAGAAAAAATACAAGGATAATAGCTAATATTATTCTTAACTGAATTGAATATTTAATTTTCTCTAACATTAATTTTTATCCATATTATCCACAATAATAGTAATAGTCCATAAATGATTAAAGGAAAAAAAACATCGTGCATTAAATGTCTTTGTTGAGGGAAGTAATAATAACCTAATGTTAGTATGACTAGCCTAATAATATTCATAAAGTATAAACTTATCGAACCAAATAAAATATAACCTATTGTCATAAATGGCTTGGATTTTAATGCGATAACAAAAGCTGAAAATAAAATTATAACACTTAAGCCATTACAACCTTCAACTATATTGAATAATAGCTGATTATTGAAATATAATTTTTGAGACTTATAAATGGCATCAGGTTCTAATTTAATATCATAAGAGCAAAAATCTAAGATTTCTTTGGTAAACCAAGACACATTATAAGTTACTAGATCAGGATAATAAATAGCATTTGTATTTACTATATAGATGTTGTAGAGTAAAGAAAATAAAAAATAGACTGTAGAAAAAACAAGAATAAAACTAACAACCTTTTTATATTTGCTAAACAACTCTAAAAT
This sequence comes from Bacteroidota bacterium, assembly GCA_042091495.1. Lineage (GTDB taxonomy): Bacteria > Bacteroidota > Bacteroidia > Flavobacteriales > Flavobacteriaceae > JBELHJ01. Next base: position 35,577 of record JBELHJ010000011.1, on the reverse strand, counting down.
CATCTTAATTTTTTAAAGTTGCAAAAATAAAAAAATTGTCCATTATTTTACGTTATTTCATCTAACATGAGTCTTGAGAATTTAAAGCCAGAGATTTTAAAAATTATTTCCTCTCAAAAATCAACACAACTGAAATTACAATCAATTTGTGATACACTTCATGAAATTAAAAACTATGACTGGGTAGGTTTTTATTTTAAAAATGGAAGTAAAAACGAATTAAAGTTAGGACCATTTTCAGGAGAGGCTACAGATCACGAAATTATCCCTTTTGGAAAAGGAATTTGTGGACAAGTAGCAGTTTCCAATGAAAACTTTGTTGTTCCAGATGTTTCTGTTCAAGATAATTATATTGCATGTAATATTTCCGTTAAATCTGAAATTGTAATTCCTATTTTTTTAAACAATAAGAATATTGGTCAAATAGATATTGATTCTGATACCATCAATGCATTTAATGCCGAAGACGAAAAATTTTTAGAATTCGTTTGTAATGAAGTTTCAAAACTATTAGCCGTTTCTACATCCCAGTTCGTATAGCCTCAACAGGATCTAATTTTGAAGCAGATATTGCTGGGAGAAGACCAGAGATTAGACCTATAAATGATGCTAATAAAAAACCTATGGACATATTCCAAAGCGAGAGCACTAGCTCAAAATCTCCAGTGTAAGGTTTAGATATTAGAACTATTAACCCTACAAGAGTTAAACCAACCAATCCACCTACTACAGCTAAAATTACAGCTTCAAACAAAAATTGAAATAAAATAAATTTATTTTTTGCTCCTAATGATTTTTGAATCCCAATTAAATTTGTTCGTTCTTTTACACTAACAAACATGATGTTTGCAATTCCAAAACCTCCAACCAACAAAGAAAATAAACTTATAATCCAACCTGTTTTATTCAAAAATGAAATAACACCATCAATCATATTAGTAAATCCAGATAACTTACTTACAAAAAAATTATTTATTTGACCTGGTTTGAGCCCTCTATGAATTCTTAACTTTTGAACAATCTTCTCTTCCAAGGCATCAATGTCAGCTCCTCGTTTAGGCTTAATTTTTACTGCACCCGGCAAACCATAAGGTCCAGTATTTCTAAAACCTCTAACAAAATTAGCTGGAATAAACACCATTTCATCAGGAGTATCACCTAAAAACTCACCTTTTTTCTTTAATACGCCTATCACTGTTAATTTTCTACCATAAACCCTCACTGTTTCTCCTATTGGGTTTTTTGTTTTAAATAAATTTTCAGCAATTTCATGACCTAATACAACAACTGATGAACCTGTTGCAGATTCGCTTTCATTATAAAATCTACCTTTGGCCATTTCCAAACCATCAACATAATACTCACCATCTGTACAAGGGATAATTTGAACATTGGATAATGTTTCTGATTGGTATTTAACACTTTGAAAATCACCAAAAATAAGATAGGTCATGGCTTCAACCTCCTTCACATTTTTCTTAATAAATTGAAAATCATTAAAAGTGGTTTGCGGAAAATCATCTCTAACCCATCTTGGAACTGAAGTTGGTCCAAATGAAAATTTGGTGATGTAAATCGTGTTTTTATCTAAACCAGATAACTGACTTTTAATATTCCTATCTAATGAGTCAACCGCTGCTAAAACAGCGATTATAGAAAAAATTCCAACTGTCACTCCCATCAGAGATAAAATAGTTCTTAACTTGTTGTTCCTTAGAGCCCTAACAGCAAATGAAAAACTCTCTTTAAAAAGCCTGATATATAAAAACATAGGTGTATTTAGAAAAAACTAAATATATGTAGAAAAATTTATTTAAAAGTTACAATTAACACAGAATCATTTTACTTTTTTAATCAAAAATTTAAGTATAAACTGTATTTTTGGAATCGACTAAAAGAATACAAAAAACAAACACAACGCAACACAATGAGTACATCTAAATCAATTAATTCTGCATTAATTTCAGTATACAACAAAGAAGGTCTTGGACCTATTGTAAAAAAATTAAATGATCTTGGAGTGACAATATACTCTACAGGCGGAACAGAAACTTTTATAAAAAACTTAGGTATTAATGTCATTGCTGTTGAAGATGTAACTTCTTACCCATCTATACTTGGAGGAAGAGTAAAAACACTTCATCCAAAAATATTTGGAGGCATTTTAAATAGACAACATAATTCTTCAGATGTTGATGAACTTAAAACATTTGAAATTCCTCAAATTGATCTAGTTATTGTTGATCTATATCCTTTTGAGAAAACAGTTGCTTCTGGAGCTGAACATCAAGATATTATTGAAAAAATTGACATAGGTGGTATTTCATTAATTAGAGCTGCAGCAAAAAATTATGCTGATGTTATTTGTATTTCTTCCATGGAAGATTATGAAGATTTTCTTAAACTTTTAATAGCCAAAAATGGTGAGACCTCATTGAAAGATCGTGAAATTTTCGCTTCTAGGTCATTTAATATTTCTTCACACTACGACTCGGCAATTTTCAACTATTTCAATAGAAATATAAATCAACCAGTTCTGAAAATTAGTGAAACTCAAGCTAATGTTTTACGATACGGAGAAAACCCACACCAAAAAGGTTTTTTCTATGGCGATTTTGATGCTATTTTTGACAAGCTTCATGGAAAAGAATTAAGTTACAATAATCTTTTAGATGTTGATGCAGCTGTGAATTTGATTAATGAATTCAAAGATAGCGATCCTACCTTTGCGATTTTAAAGCATAATAATGCATGTGGGGTTGCAACAAGACCAAGCATAAGTCAAGCATATACTGATGCGTTAGCTGGAGATCCTGTTTCTGCATTTGGAGGAATTCTAATTAGTAATTCTGAAATAGATTCTAAAACAGCCACTAAAATTCACGATTTATTCTGTGAAGTAGTAATTGCCCCTTCATATGCAGAGGAAGCACTTAACATATTAAAAGGTAAAAAAAACAGAATCATTTTAGTGTTGAAAGATATAGCGCTTCCTAAAACAAATATTAGAACTTGTTTAAATGGTGTTTTGGTTCAAGAAAAGGACAATTCAACTGATCAGGAAAAAGATTTGAATAATGCTACACATGAAAGCCCTTCAAAATCCCAAGTTAATGATCTATTATTTGCTGCAAAAATTTGTAAGCACACCAAATCAAATACTATTGTTTTAGCTAAAAACCAACAACTATGTGCAAGTGGGACAGGTCAAACTAGTCGAGTTGACGCATTAAATCAAGCCATACACAAAGCCAATTCATTTGATTTTAATCTGGAAGGAGCTGTTATGGCAAGTGATGCCTTTTTTCCATTCCCAGATTGCGTTGAGATTGCCCACAAAGCTGGAATCAAATCTGTAATTCAACCTGGAGGTTCAATTAAAGACCAATTAAGTATTGATTATTGTAATTCTAATAAAGTTTCTATGGTATTTACGGGTACTCGCCATTTTAAACATTAATTTTTATTACATTTACCTTGCATTCACTAATTTTTAGATAAACTTTTAATTATTCACCTTTTATATGGGGTTTTTTGACTTTCTAACTGAAGAAATAGCCATAGACTTAGGCACAGCCAATACATTAATAATTCACAATGATAAAGTGGTAGTGGATAGCCCTTCTATTGTTGCACGAGATCGTTCCTCCGGAAAAATTATAGCTGTAGGTAAAGAAGCTAATATGATGCAAGGGAAAACTCATGAAAATATAAAAACGATAAGACCACTAAAAGATGGAGTAATTGCTGATTTTGATGCCTCAGAGAAAATGATTAATGAATTTATCAGAAACATTCCTGCTCTAAAAAAGAAGTTTTTTAATCCATCGTTAAAAATGGTGGTATGTATTCCTTCAGGAATAACAGAAGTAGAAATGAGGGCTGTAAAAGACTCTTGTGAGCGAGTGAATGGTAAAGAAGTATATCTTATCCATGAACCAATGGCAGCTGCAATTGGAATTGGAATAGACATTACCCAACCAAAAGGGAACATGATCGTTGACATAGGTGGAGGTACTACAGAAATTGCTGTTATAGCTTTAGGGGGGATTGTCTGTGATAAATCAGTTAAAATTGCAGGTGATGTATTTACGAATGATATTATTTATTACATGAGGACACAACATAATTTATATGTTGGTGAAAGAACTGCAGAAAAAATTAAAATTCAGATAGGTGCTGCCACAGAAGATCTTGAAACTCCTCCTGAGGAAATGAGTGTTCAAGGTAGAGATCTTTTAACAGGTAAACCAAAGCAAGTCCAAATTTCATTTAGAGAAGTCGCCAAGGCTCTTGATAAATCAATACTTAGAATTGAAGACTCTGTAATGGAAACACTATCACAAACACCTCCAGAATTAGCAGCTGATATTTATAATACTGGAATTTATTTAGCAGGAGGTGGCTCTATGCTTAGAGGGTTAGACAAACGTCTTTCTCAAAAAACGGATTTACCGGTTTACATTGCTGAAGACCCATTAAGAGCCGTAGTTAGAGGAACAGGGATTACATTAAAAAACTTGACTAAGTACAAGGGAGTATTGGTTTAAATTACAGTTAGTAATGCAGAAAATTATTGACTTTATTATTAAAAACAAAACGCTAATATTGTTTTTGATATTATTTTCAATAGGCATGGGGTTAACAATACAAACTCATTCATACCACAAGAGTAAGTTCATAAATTCTTCTTCAACCATTACAGGTAAAATATTCAATTTTAGGAGTCAAATCTCAGCATATTTTAACCTAAGAAAGGAAAATAAAATCCTTACAGAAGAATTAAGAATTTTTAAACAGAATGAATTCAATGTTAAGACTACAAACAAACAAATGAAACCTTACAGAGACACTACATATTTTGTTAAAAGTGGCTCAGTTATAAAAAATAGTTATTCAAAAAAAGACAACTATCTACTCATAAATAAAGGTGAAAAAGATTCTATAAAAACAGACTTTGGCGTTTTTAATGCTAAGGGTGTTTTGGGAATAATTGATTATACTACTTCTAACTTTTCAAGGGTGCTTTCTATTTTAAATTCCAAAAGCAGAATTAACGTAGCCTTAAATCATTCAAACCACATCGGATCTTTAGTGTGGAACGGAAAATCATACAGGTATGCTCAAATAGAAGACATGTCGAAATTTGCTCCAATTAAAATTGGAGATACTATTATAACTGGAGGTCAATCTTCGATTTTTCCAAAAGGAATTTTAATTGGTACCGTAACGTCTTTTACAACAGCAGACAATAAAGACAATTATGACATTGAAATAGAACTTTGTAATGACATGTCAAATTTAGGTCATGTTTATATTGTTGAAAAAACAAATAAAAAAGAAATTGACTCCTTATTGATTGATTTAAATGAAGAATGAAACTCTAAATAATATTATTCGATTCATAGGATTATTCTTGTTACAAATCGTGATTTTGAATAATATCAATTTTTTAGGGTATATAAACCCATATCTGTATATTTTATTCGTTGCATTGTACCCTATACTATCTAATAGAAATTACTTTTTGGTCATCAGTTTTATCTTTGGATTACTATTAGATATTGCTATGGATTCTGGTGGAATTCATTCCAGTTGTTGTGTTATAATTGCCTTTAGCAGACCGCTATTATTAAGATTTTGTTTTGGACATAATTATTCATATCAAATCACCTCAATTGAATCTACGGACACTATCAAACGAATTATATATTGTATTTTAATTTTAATTATTCAACACCTAATAATGTTTTCTTTTGAGTTTTTCTCAATTTATAAAATCGATTTAATTTTATTAAATACTTTATACTCTGGAATTTTTTCTATTTTATTAACCACTTTAGGTATCATAATTTTTACCAGAGATAATTAAATGAGAAAAATATTCCTAGCATTTTCGATTGTTCTTGTGGGATTGATATTTCTTTCCAGATTATTTTACCTTCAAGTGTATAATAACAATTCCAATAGCTTTCTTGAAGACAATGCCATTAAAAAAGTTTTTGACTACCCAAAAAGAGGGTATGTATATGATAGAAATAATATTCTTCTTGTCGCAAATCAACCTTCTTATGATATAATGATCATTCCTAGAGAAGTGAAACCATTTGACACTTTGGAATTATGTAGTTTACTTAAAATCACAAAAATTGATTTTGATAAACGTCTTAAAAGAGCAAAAAATTATTCACCTAGACTCCCCTCTCCATTTGTATCACAAGTATCTAAAAATGATTTTGCTGTTTTACAAGAAAAACTATGGAAATATGAAGGTTTTTTTATTCAAAAAAAAGCGATAAGAGATTACAAAGTCAATATTGGAGCCAATGTTTTAGGTAGTATTGGAGAAGTAAATCGTTCAACAATAAAAAAAGAGCCCTACTACTTATTAGGGGACATGATTGGTAAGGAAGGCATTGAGGTGTCCTACGAAAAAACTTTAAGAGGTAGTAAAGGTGTCAAGTTTATTCAAAAAGACCGATTTAATAGAGCCATTGGCCCATACAAAAACGGTATCTATGACACACTTCCAGTTCCCGGTAAAAACATTACCCTTACAATAGATTCTAAACTTCAAGAGTATGGTGAATTTTTAATGCAAAATAAGCGTGGAGGTATCATTGCAATTGAACCAAAAAGTGGAGAAATTCTCTCGATGATCTCTGCACCATCTTACAACCCTAACCTACTAGTTGGAAGAGAGCGTTCCAAAAACTACACAAAACTGCATTACGACTCTATTAGTAAACCCTTATACGATAGAGGTTTACAAGCCATGTATCCGCCAGGCTCTCCTTTCAAAATAATTAATGCGTTAATTGCTCTTGAAGAAAACACAGTTACCACCAATGAAAAGTTTAAATGCAATAGAGGATATTTTTACGGTAACAGAAAAATGGGATGCCATATTCATAAAAATCCAGTTGATTTGAATTTAGGAATTTACGAGTCTTGTAATGCTTATTTTGCTAATATTTACAGGAGAACTATTGAAAAATACTCTAAAACTGATGAGGGGCTAAAAGTTTGGAGTGATCATGTAAAAAGTTTTGGTCTTGGTAATTATCTTGGTTACGATTTAAAAGTTGGACAACCTGGAAAAATACCTACCCCAGCTACTTATGATAGAGCCTATGGAAAAGGCCGATGGTTTTCAACATATACAATTTCAAACGCTATTGGTCAAGGTGAAATATTAACAACACCTATTCAACTTGCTAATATGACAGCAGCGATAGCCAATAGAGGTTATTTTTTTACACCACATATCATAAAAAAAATAGACGGTGATTCAATTAATAGGAAATATACCATCGTTAGAAAAACTTCTATTTCACCAGAACATTTTGAGCCTGTCATTGAAGGGATGTTTAATGTATATAAAAAAGGAACTGCAAAATACATACAAGTTAACGGCATAGAAATTTGTGGAAAAACAGGTACCGCTGAAAATTTCACGAGAATTAATGGCAAACAAGTTCAATTGACAGATCATTCTATTTTTATTGCTTTTGCTCCTAAAAATGACCCTAAGATTGCTATAGCAGTTTTTGTGGAAAACGGATACTGGGGAAATAGATACGCAGGAAAAATTGCCAGCTTGATGATAGAAAAATATTTGAAAAACTCTATTTCAAGGAATGATCTAGAAAACTGGATAACTTCACATAGTTTAGAAGAAGAATATGCTAAACCATTTAGTGGTGAACCTTTTAAAATTAATCAATAAATGCAGTATAATAAAAGACCTTTTAAATACGATTTTCTTACTATAATTTTATTTTTTGTTTTAGTAGGATTCGGATGGGTCAATATCTTATCTGCGTCATCAAATGGAAATATCGATTCCATATTTAATCTTTCTTTACCTTATGGTAAACAATTACTTTTTATTGCTCTTACTCTATTATTGATATCAGGTATTTTAGCATTGGAATCTAAATTTTATGAACGGTTTTCTAGTATTATCTACATAATTTCAATGTTATCTTTAGTAGGCCTGTTTATTTTTGGAAAAAATGTTAATGGTGCTTTATCATGGTATGCTATTGGAGGTATTACCATACAACCAAGTGAATTTGCAAAATTTGCCACTGCACTTGCCATATCAAAACATTTGAGTGATATTCAAACATCCATAGGAACATTAAAAGACCAACTCATTGCTGTTCTTTTAATACTAATACCTTCCCTACTAATTTTACTTCAAAATGACACTGGAAGTACTCTAGTATACGCCTCTTTTCTTTTTGTATTTTTTAGAGAAGGTTTGCAAAAAATATACTTAATTGTTGGATTTAGCTTGTTAATACTATCTATTTTAACCCTGAAATACGGCATAGTTATTACCTCACTAACCAGTTTTTCTATTATACTTTGTATTTATTTCCTCACAATCAATAAACGTCCTAAAACTTTGGTGCTTATAGGATCGTTTGTTTTGTCAACATTAATTGCTTTTTCTGTAAAGTTTTTCTATTCAGATATTTTAAAACCTCATCAACAAGACCGAATAAGTATTTGGCTTAGATTAGAAAAAAATCCTGAAATTGTAAACAGAATGAAAAGAGACATCGCCTATAATCTGAACGAATCTGAAAAAGCCATATCGTCAGGTGATTTATTAGGTAGAGGGTTTATGCAAGGAACTAGAACTACTGGCAAATTTGTTCCTGAGCAACACACTGATTATATCTTTAGTACAGTAGGTGAAGAATGGGGGTTTATTGGAAGTGCATTAACTGTAATTATGTTTTGTGCTTTGCTACTCAGAATTATTTACCTATCAGAACTACAAAAGAATCAATTTAGCAGAGTTTATGGATATAGCGTGGCTTCAATTTTATTTACTCACTTTACAATTAACATTGGTATGGTTATGGGTTTAATCCCAACTATTGGGATACCTCTTCCATTTTTTAGCTATGGTGGCTCAGGGCTTTGGGCATTTACTATATTGCTATTTGTATTTATAAAACTAGATGCTAATAAAGTAAATGAGTGGTAAAAAAAAGTCGGAAAAAATCCGACTTAAAATATTATTCGAGTGACTTTAAGCTCGAAGTGATCATTTTTATTTTAGCTAGTGCATCTGCTTCTTTTTTCTTCTCTGCCTCAACCACTTTCTCTGGGGCTCCAGAAATAAATCTTTCATTAGATAATTTCTTCTGAACTGACTTCAAAAACCCCTCGGTATAAGACAGTTCACTTTTCAATTTCTCTATCTCCTCTTCAACATTTACAGCGCCTTTAATAGGAATAAAATATTCGTTAGACTTTACTCTAAAAGTCAATGCGGCTTCAACTGAGTCTGTAACCTCCTCGTAATTACTAATATTTCCAAGTTTACAATAAACTGAGCTGTATTTAGAAGATAAATTTTCATTATTAATAGCATATAACTCAATAGGTTCTTTGAAAGATAAATTTTTATCCTTTCTAATAGTTCTTATACCAGAAACGATTTCTTTGACTTTCTCAAAATCTTCTATAATTGATTCATTAAATTCATCTTTAACAGGATAATTGGAAATAATTAAAGCTTTATCTGAGTTTCTATCTTCAATAAATTGCCAAATTTCCTCGGTTAAAAACGGCATAAATGGATGAAGAATTTTAATATTATTTTCTAATATTGATATAACTGATTGATACGTTTTTTTATCAATTGGCTTCTGATATCCTGGCTTTACAATTTCTAAAAGCCAAGAAGCGAAATCATCCCAAATAAGTTTATAGATAGTCATCAAAACATCCGACAGTCTATACTTGCTGTAATGATCTTCAATTTCATGAAGTGCCTTTTGAAATTTTGACTCAAACCAAGCAACAGCGACCTTTGATGACTCAGGTTGAGAGATTTCAGAATCAACTTGCCAACCTTTGATTAGTCTAAAAGCATTCCATATTTTATTTGCAAACCCCTTACCCTGATTACATAGTTCCTCGTCAAACAGTAAATCATTACCAGCTGCAGAACTTAAAAGCAATCCAACACGAACACCATCTGCTCCATAATCTTCAATTAACTTTAAGGCATCCGGAGAGTTCCCTAATGATTTAGACATTTTTCTTCTTTGTTTATCTCTAACCAACCCCGTTAAATAAACATTACTAAATGGTTTTTCATTTTTAAACTCGTAACCCGCGATAACCATTCGAGCTACCCAAAAGAATAGAATATCGGGACCTGTTACAAGGTCATTTGTAGGATAGTAATAATTAATTTCATCATTATCAGGATTTCTAATTCCATCGAATACACTAATTGGCCATAACCAAGAGGAAAACCAGGTGTCTAAGGCGTCTTTTTCTCTTGATAGATCAGATTTTTGGAGACTTAAATTTCCAGAAGCTTCTCTTGCTAGTAAAAGCGCAAGGTCTTCTGTTTCGGCAACAACAACATTTTCATTTTTATCACCATAATAATAAGCTGGAATTTGTTGCCCCCATAAAAGTTGTCTAGAAATATTCCAGTCTCTTATATTTTCCATCCAATGGCGATAGGTATTGTTAAATCGCTTGGGGAATAATTTTACATCATCATCCTCTAATACGGCTTTAATAGCAGGTTTTACTAGATCTTTCATTTTAAGGAACCATTGATCAGAAAGTCTTGGCTCTATTACTGCTTTTGTCCTTTCTGATGTACCTACCTTATGGAGAATATCTTCTGTTTTGACGATTAATCCCAATTCTTTGAGTTCGTTAAAAATATCTTCTCTAGCCTTGGTTCTAATCTTACCTTTGTGATGTAAACCATAGCTATTCAGAGTCGCATCTTCATTAAAAATGTCAATTATTTGAAGACCATGACGATCGCCTATTGCTTTGTCATTAATATCGTGAGCTGGAGTAATTTTTAAACATCCTGTACCAAATTCTATATCCACATAATCATCTGCAATAATTGGAACTTTTCTTTCACAGATAGGAACTATAACTTCATTACCTATCAAATGTTTAAAACGTTCATCATCAGGATTTACACAAACTGCAGAATCTCCTAAAATAGTCTCTGGTCTTGTAGTTGCTATTGTTAAGAAATCATCAGAATCAACCAATCTATAATTGACATAATACAACTTATCCGTTCTTTCTATATGAATAACTTCTTCATCAGAAAGCGTTGTTTTTGCTTCAGGGTCCCAATTTACCATTCTGTGACCTTTGTAGATAAGTCCCTTGTTATATAAGTCAACAAAAACTTTAATCACAGCCTCATTCATATCTTCATCCATAGTGAATTTTGTACGATCCCAATCGCACGAACATCCTAACTTTTTAAGCTGGTCTAAAATAACTCCACCGTATTCATTAGTCCATTCCCAAGCGTGTTCTAAAAATGCTTCTCTTGAAAGAGAATTTTTATCTATCCCTTGAGCATTCAACTTAGCAACAACTTTTGCTTCTGTAGCAATTGATGCATGATCAGTCCCTGGCACCCAACAAGCATTCTTACCCTCTAATCTGGCCTTTCTTATCAAAACATCTTGAATAGTATTGTTAAGCATATGTCCCATATGAAGTACCCCAGTAACATTTGGTGGAGGAATTACAATGGTATATGGCTCTCTTTGATCTGGAGTAGAATGAAAATAATTATGCTTCATCCAATAAGAATACCATTTAGATTCAACCTCAGAAGCAACATATTTAGCTGGAATTTCCATCAACTGATAATTTAAAATTATGAGCTGACAAAAATACTTATATATTTAATTTTAAACTAAAGTATAACCAAGTTTTAATACTAAGGTTTAGATCTATTGACTTAAATACATGACCATTTAATTTTGCATTAAATGATAAAGTACTTACTTTTGAATGTTACCAAAATACTTAAAATATGAAAAAAACAATTTTTATGTTATTCCTACTTGTGTCTGGATTAATTTCACACGCTCAAGACAAAGGAGCCAAAATTGAATTTAAAGCCTACACCATTGACTACGGGACTATAAACAAAGGTGCTGATGGTATAAGAACTTTTGAATTCACGAATACAGGAGATGAACCCTTAATTGTTTCCAATGTCAAATCATCTTGTGGATGTACTATTCCTAAAAAACCAAAAAAACCAATTTTACCAGGTGAAAATGGTGAGATTGAAGTTAAATATGATACTAACAGAGTAAATCCTATTAGAAAAACCATCACAGTGACTTCAAATGCAGTTAATGCCCCTACTGTAGCTCTAAAAATTACTGGTAAGGTTATTGACCCCGATAAAGAAAGTGTTCTAGATAAAAAACAGAAAAGCATTATTGAACAATAAAAAAAGCCTCTTTAAGAGGCTTTTTTTATTGGATCTTTTAACTTAAACTTAAAATAATAAATCTTAGCCTGTCTGTCTACAACAATACTAATTTTCTTTTTATCTTCTGCATAAAAAAACTGATTAACATTAATAAAGAATAGTTTTATTGACTCCTGTATCAAGAAGAAGAGTTAATTCGTATCCATTTAGTTTTACAGGAATTAAAACAAGGTTATTAATAATTTTAACCTTAATTTTTTTTTGATTTGCATTAACCATCGTAGGGGTTAACAAAACAATAACGTAAATTGCAATGTATTTAACTTTGTGAATATAGTTCATGAGATTGGAGTTAATCATCAATTTAAAAAACAAATTAATCAATAAGCTCATTCACAAATTTTTTTAGAAAAACTTTAAGATTTTTAAGAAATTTGCAGAAAATTTAATTTTATATGCCTAAGATTTCAACCAAAGGGCAATTAATGCCTGAATCCCCAATTAGAAAATTAGTACCCTATTCTGAGGAGGCTATAAAAAAAGGGAAAAAAGTATACCACTTAAACATAGGTCAACCTGACATTAGAACACCAGAAGTTGCTCTAGAAGCTATCAAAAAAGCTGATATAAGTACTTTAGCATATAGTAGATCTGAGGGTTCAGAAAATTACAGATACAAAATTTCAAATTATTATAAGACACATAATATTGATGTAAATCAAGATGATATTATTGTAACTACAGGAGGAAGCGAAGCATTATTGTTTGCTTTTGGAAGTATTATGGATCACGATGACGAAATTATTATACCAGAACCTTTTTATGCGAATTACAACGGCTTCTCCACTGCATCTAACGTAAATATTGTTCCCGTAATTTCAAAGATTGATGATAATTTTGCACTACCCCCCATTGAAAATTTTGAAGAATTAATTACTGAAAAAACCAAAGCCATTTTAATTTGTAATCCAGGTAATCCTACTGGATATTTGTACTCCAAAGAAGAAATCCAAAAGCTTGCTGCATTAGTAAAAAAACATGACTTATTTCTTATTGCAGATGAAGTCTATAGAGAATTTGTTTATGATGGTAATACTTTTAATTCAATTTTAAGCGAAGCAAACATATCAGATAACGCCATAGTTATTGACTCTGTTTCAAAACGATATTCTATGTGTGGCGCACGAATAGGATATTTAGTTTCTAGAAATAAAAACTTTATTCAAACAGCCTTGAAGTTTGCCCAAGCTAGACTTAGTCCTCCAACCTTAGCTCAAATTGCAGGGGAAGCAGCATTGGAAACACCTGATTCTTATTTCAATGAAGTTATATCAGCCTACAGTGAGCGAAGAAACCTTTTGGTTAAAGAATTAAGCACAATTAAAGACGTTAAAATTGGAGTGCCACAAGGGGCTTTTTACTGTATTGTTCAACTACCCATTAAGAATGCTGATCATTTTGCTCAATGGCTTTTAGAATATTTTGATGTAGATAAAGAAACGGTAATGATTGCTCCAGCAGCAGGGTTTTACTCAACAAAAGGCATGGGAAATAATCAAGTCAGAATTGCTTATGTATTGGAAAAAAATAGTTTAATAAAAGCAGTTAATATTTTAAAACTAGGCTTGAAAAAATACCTCCTTGAATGCAACTAAATAAAGATATTTCTTTAAAAAAGTACAACACATTTGGAATTGATGTGCGAGCGAAATATTTCTATTCCATCGAAACTATTGAACAGTTAAATACTTTACTTAAATCATTAATTAATAAACCTAAGTTCATTTTAGGTGGTGGTAGTAATTTACTTTTAACAAAAAATATTAATGCCCACGTAATCTATGTCAATATTAAAGGCATTAAAGTTACCTCAGAAAATAAAACTCATGTAAACGTTAGTTGTGCTGCTGGTGAAGAATGGCATGATTTTGTTTTATGGACCCTTGAAAAAGGTTATGGAGGCATTGAAAACCTCTCGCTAATCCCAGGAAAAACTGGTACAGCACCAATCCAAAACATTGGAGCATATGGTGTAGAACTAAAAGATATTTTTGTATCATGTGAGGCTGTTGAAAGAGAAACCCTCAAGACAAAAACATTTACAAAAGAAGATTGTAATTTTGGGTATAGAGATTCTGTTTTTAAAAATGATTATAAAGATAAATACGTGATTACTAGTGTAACTTTAAAACTAACAAAGTCAAACCACACTTTGAATTATTCTTATGGTGCAATAAAACAAACCCTTGAAAACAGACAAATATTCACACCAACTATTAATGACATCTCTGATGCTGTAATCAAAATTAGAGAAGACAAACTTCCAAACCCTTCTGATATTGGTAATAGTGGAAGTTTCTTTAAAAACCCAATAATAAGTTTAGATCACTTTAAAAAATTAAAATCTGAATTTTCAGATATACCAAGTTATCCAATAAATGATCATGACGTAAAAGTTCCAGCGGGTTGGCTCATTGAAAAAGCAGGTTTCAAAGGCTTAAGATTAGATAATTATGGTGTCCATAATAAACAAGCTCTTGTTTTAGTTAATTTCGGAGGTGCTTCCGGACAACAGATTAGTGACTTATCTAAATCTATTCAGGAGGTTATTAAAAAAATTTTTAAAATCGACTTAATTGCAGAAGTAAATATTATTTAATTTGAATAAAATCAATCAAATTGGCATTTGAACTAGACAAACATATCGCCTCATTACTTGCAAATAGAGATTCTAAAGCAATAAATCTTTTGTATGAAAACTACTCAAACAGTCTATTTGGAGTAATAAAATCAATTATTGACAATGATAAAATTGCAGAAGATGCTCTGCAAGAGACATTTATTAAAGTTTGGAAAAATGCAGAAAAATTCGACTCAAATAAAGCAAAACTATATACTTGGCTTCACAGAATTGCTAAAAATACAGCCATTGATAAGGTAAGAAGTTTTAAAAATAAACAACAAAAAGAAGTCCAAAAAGAACAATTTGTCGTAGATAATGTATCCTCATATCGTATCAACCAAGATACCATTGACCTAAGGCAACATGTTGAAAGACTGGATCATAAATATAAAATTGTGCTTGAAGCACTTTATTTTGAAGGTATGACACAGCAAGATGCTAGTGATGAATTAAATATCCCTCTTGGTACAATAAAATCTAGATTGAAGATTGCATTAAGAGAATTAAAAAAAATTTATGAAGTGTAACACTGTCAATGATGGATAAAAAATTACAATCCTTTTTAAGCTCCGGAGCATTAGACCGGTACATCACCGGAATTGCAAATCACACAGAAAAAGCTGAGGCTGAATACTTTATTGAAAACTTCACAGAGGCTAAAGAATTATATTTAAAGCTTCAAACACAACTTGAAATAAATGATGCTTTAAAAGCTGAGGAAGCGCCATCTCATTTATTGAGTAAAATCATCGATGAAATAGAACCATCTTATCCAAAAAATCAAAATCAGTTTTTTGTAAATCGTTTTAACTGGTATCCTATTGCAGCAACAATATCGACGGTTTGTCTAGCAATAACATCATTTATTTTATTTAATAAAAATCAAAATTTAAATTCAGAAAATCAGATTATTGCTGAAGAGGTTTTTGATTTAAGAGATGATCTTAACACCAATAATGAACGCTTAAATAACGTTTTAAATCAATTTTCTAGACTTAATAATCACAATACTGAAAAATATATTGTAGAAGGCAATCATAAAGGTGAACAATTTAAATCAGTTGCTTATATAAACCCCGTTGAAAAACTATCAATTATTGATATAGTCGAATTACCAAAGTTAGAAGAAGATGAATCTTTTCAGATGTGGGCCCATTCCCATAATAAAACATTTAATCTGGGAGCGTTAAATGATTCTTTAAACAACCTCAAGCACCTTCCGTTTGTAGATGGTGCTGTGTCATACTCAATAACTGTAGAATCCAAAAAGTCGTCAAATCAAATTAAATCAAACAAAAAAGTCGCAGAATTTAAACTTGTTAGCAAATAATTAAGGGAGTTTATATATTTGCAAAAAATAAATTATGAAATTATTTTTTATAACGTTAGTTCTCTTAGCACTTGGCATAGCTGGAATTGCAATTAAAATTTGGGCAAAAAAAGACGGTAAATTTGCTGGTACTTGCGCTAGTCAAAATCCTATGCTCAATAAAGAAGGTGAAGCCTGTGGACTTTGTGGTAAAATGCCCTCAGAATACAAAGATTGTAGCGATTCTAACGCACAATAATGACTGAGGCTATTCATCTGGTATTATATTGCTTCATAACCTGCATAGTAATTAACTTTCTTTATTATATTATTTTCTTTCAGAGGTTAATTACTTTTGAAAACTCAACTGTTATAAAAGACCCTCCAAAGGTTCCAGTTTCTGTAATTATTTGTGCTAAAAACGAGGCTGAAAATCTGAAAAATCTAATTCCTGAATTAGCAAATCAAAATTACCCCAGTTATGAAATAATTGTTGTAAATGATAATTCTACAGATAAAACAAAGGAGGTTGTAGAGGAATTTCAATTAATCTACTCCAATTTAAAACTAGTAAGTGTAAGGCAGGTTGAGGCATTTTGGGGGAATAAAAAATATGCCTTAACACTGGGAATAAAATCAGCTTTACATGAGCACCTTTTGTTCACTGATGCTGATTGCATACCTATTAATAACAACTGGATTTCTGAAATGAGTTCAAAGTTTGATGATCAAAAATCAATAGTTTTGGGGTATTCTGGGTATTACAAAATAAAACATTCAATAATCAATAAAATTATTCGTTTTGAGACACTTTTAACTGCCTCTCAATATTTATCCTATGCTTCTTATAAAATACCATACATGGGGGTTGGCAGAAATTTAGCTTATAAAAAATCTTTATTTTTTAAAGCTAATGGCTTTCATAACCATATGAAAATAAAATCCGGAGATGACGACTTATTTGTTAATCAAAATAGCAATTCTTGGAACACTGCTATAAATATTAATCCTGAAAGTTTCACGTTATCAATTCCAAAAGATTCTTTTAAAAGTTGGTTTAGACAAAAAAGAAGACATATAAGCACCTCGAAATATTACCAAAGAAAACACAAACTATTACTCGGATTATTCTTCGTATCACAATTAGGCATTTGGACGTTTATATTTATTTTAATGTTTAGTCAATATTCATTGCTAGCTTCAATATTTATATTAATAAAACTAATTTACACCTACATAATATTGGGATTAATTTCAAAAAAATTAAATGAAAAAGATCTTATTCCTTTTTTCATATTACTTGAACCACTTTTAATTCTCAGTCAATTAATTATATTTACCACTAATACAATATCAAAACCTACGCATTGGAATTAAAAGATGCTATAAATAAAGCTAAATTAAATGAAGATAAAGCATTTAATTTTTTGTATAATCATTTTTGGGAAAGGGTTTTTAGATTTCATTATGACCGTTTTAAAAATGAAGATGAGGCTGAAGATATAGCTATTAGAGCTTTTGCCAAAGCTTTTGAAAAAATCCAAACCTATGATGAGTCAAAAAGTAGTTTTTTAACATGGGTTATTAACATTTCGAAAAATGCTCAAATTGATTTGTACAGAAAGAGAGAGAAGAATAAAAAACAACTTCAGGATGCCTTTCCTTCAGAGATTTTTCAAGTTCCAGATAACGATCCTACTCCTGAAGATAACCTAATCAGACAACAAAACCTTTCTAACTTACTGGCTGATATTAAAAAACTAAAACCTCAGTATCAAAAAATAATTCACTTAAGATATTTTGAGGAACATAGTATTTTAGAAATATCAGAATCATTAAATGAGCCTGTCAACAACATCAAAGTCAAACTGTTTAGAGCTAGAAAAACACTAGCTGAAATAATAAATTCGCATTGATTTTTAGTCAATTAAAAAAACTTGGCCCAGGACTTTTGTTTGCAGGAGCTGCAATTGGAGTCTCACATTTAGTTCAATCTACTAAAGCAGGAGCTGATTATGGACTAGGTCTTGTATGGGCCCTGTTATTAGTAAATATTTTTAAATATCCGTTTTTTAAATATGGAACGTTATATGCTATAGCCACAAAAGAAAACCTTTTAGATGGTTACAATAAACTTGGCAAACCTTTTCTTGTTATATATTTTACAGTAAACTTAATGACCATGTTTACAATACAAGCAGCAGTAACTATCGTAACGGCTGGTCTTGCTTCCTCACTTTTTGGAATTAACCTAAACATTCAAACATGGACACTAATTATTCTTTTAACAAGTGGTTCAATTTTAACTATAGGAAAGTTTAAACTTCTTGACAATATGATGAAATGTATCATAATTGTTTTAACACTCAGTACTGTTAGCGCTGTAATCCTTTCTGGTTTATCTCCTCATACTTCTCTTTCTCTTAAACCAGTTATACCAAATAATACTATTGGTATTGCATTTTTAATTGCTTTTTTTGGGTGGATGCCTGCTCCACTTGATATTTCTGTTTGGCAATCTATCTGGACTAATGAAAAAAGAAAATCATCACATTCCTTTGACACCAAGTCATCTATAATGGATTTTAAAATTGGATATTTTTTTACTGTAATCTTAGGTTTATGTTTTATGGCACTTGGTGCTTTTGTTGCCTATGATTCTTCAAATAATTTAAATGGAAGCGCGCTAGAATTTTCAAATAAACTGATTAATTTATACGCTCAAAGTCTAGGAGATTGGTCGTATTATCTTATTGCTATTGCCGCCTTCACAACAATGTTTAGTACTACACTAACAACATTAGATGCTTCACCAAGAGTAATGAGTCACTGTCTTGATTTATTTGGAAAGAAAAATTTTCTCTCTAAATATAAAACTTGGTTAATATTTTTAATTGTTGGTACATTGATAATTTTTTATGGTTTTCTTTCAGAAATGGGATCGCTTATTAAAATTGCTACAATCTTTTCATTTCTTACAGCCCCTTTATATGCCATTTTAAATTATTTACTAATTTCTAGCAGGCATACACCTAAAAAATTCCATCCCAAAAAAAGAGATCATATCTTAAGTATTTCTGGCATCATCTTCTTGATTGGTTTTAGTATATGGTATATTTTATCTCTATAGATGTTTTCTAATTTAGTTTGTATCTTTGCTAACTTAAAAATATGCAATGATTGAGAACAATTCTGTAAAGCAAATTAACAAAAAACCCAAATGGCTCAGAGTAAAGTTACCAACTGGTAAAAAATATACTGAACTTAGAGGGTTGGTTGATAAATACAATTTGAATACAATTTGTACTTCAGGAAGTTGCCCTAATATGGGTGAATGTTGGGGAGAAGGTACAGCTACTTTTATGATTTTAGGAAATATATGCACAAGATCATGTGGTTTTTGTGGTGTAAAAACAGGACGCCCAGAAACCGTAGATTGGGATGAACCTGAAAAAGTTGCAAGATCTATAAAAATAATGAACATTAAGCATGCTGTGCTTACTAGTGTTGATAGGGATGATCTCAAAGATATGGGAAGTATTCTTTGGGCCGAAACTGTAAACGCTGTTCGAAGAATGAATCCTCAAACCACACTAGAAACTCTAATACCAGACTTTCAAGGCATTGAAAAACACATTGATCGTATTATTAAAGTTGCCCCAGAAGTAGTATCTCACAATATTGAAACTGTTAAACGTCTGACTAGGGAAGTTAGGATTCAAGCTAAATACGAGCGAAGTATGGAAGTTCTCAATTACCTTAAAAATAATGGGCAACGCAGAACAAAATCCGGAATAATGTTAGGACTTGGTGAAACCAGAGAAGAAGTTATCGAAACCCTTGAGGATTTAAGAAAAAATCAAGTAGATGTTGTTACTATTGGACAGTACTTACAACCTAGCAAGAAACACCTTCCAGTTAAAGACTTTATAACTCCTGAGCAATTTAAAGAATATGAGGGAATTGGACTAGAATTAGGTTTCAGACATGTTGAAAGTAGTGCATTAGTGAGGTCTTCCTATAAAGCCCAAAAACATATTAATTAATGACTCGTATTGGTATTAATGGGTTTGGAAGAATAGGAAGGCGTTTAACCAGACTACTCTCCCAAAGAACTGACATTAAGCTCGTAGCTATAAATGACCTCTCAGACGCTAAAACTTTGAGTCACCTTTTAAAATACGACAGTGTACACGGCGTATGTAATAAAGAAATTGGCTATGATTCTGAACATATATTAATAGGGAAACAAAAAATACCACTTACAAATAATGTTCACCCAAAAGAAACTAACTGGTATAAATATAATGTTGATATTGTTATTGAATGTTCTGGTAAATTCAAGACAAAAAAAGTACTCAACCACCATTTAAAAAATGGTGCTAAAAAAGTTATACTATCAGCGCCATCCTCAAATTATGATGAAATCAAAACCATTGTTATTGGTGTTAATGACCACCTTCTTGATGGTTCAGAAACTATTATTTCTAATGCGTCCTGTACAACTAATAATGCAGCTCCCATGATAGCCATCATGGATAAGTATTTTACAATAAAGCAAGCATATATTACAACGGTTCATTCTTATACAACAGATCAAAGCCTTCATGATGTTCCACATACAGACCTCAGAAGAGCAAGAGCTGCAAGTCAATCAATAGTACCAACTACAACAGGTGCTGCTAAAGCTTTAACAAATATTTTCCCTAGACTAAAATCAGTAATTGGTGGTTGTGGCATCAGGGTTCCTGTAATAAACGGTTCATTAACAGATATCACTTTGAACATCGATGAACTTACCTCTATTCAAGAAATCAATTCTATTTTCAAGAAAGAGGCTGATATAAATTTCAATAAAATTATACAATACACCGATGAACCTATTGTTTCTGTTGATATAATAGGAAACTCATTTTCTTGTGTTTTTGATTCAGAGTTAACATCTGTAATAGGGAATATGGTTAAAATTGTTGGATGGTATGATAATGAAACAGGCTACACAAATAGATTGATTGACTTGATAAATCTCTCTGTAAAAAAGAGGTCTTAAAATTCTTTGATGAATTTTAAAATTAGTTCTTCAAATTTAACAGAATTATAAATCTTAGTTTTTATGGGTAGATAAAACAATCTAAGGTGATTTACCCTGCCTCGCATTCTTACATAATCTTTTTCAGTAGTTATTATAAATGAATCTAAGTTTTCTAATTGACTTATCTCAGATGCTGAAAAATCGTGATGATCTTCAAATTCAATTTCATCATAAATAATTCCTTTTCTATTCAGAAAATCTTTTAGAGGTTTAGAATTAGCTATGCCTGTAACCAAATTCACTTTTTTTCCTTGTAAGCTATCTAAGGTTATTGATTCTTTGAGACTAAACAACGCTTCTGAATAAATTATTTCACTAAAAAATACAGGCTTATTATAATGTTCTAGTCGCTTCCTAACAGCTTCCTTAACTTTTTCAGAGGTATTATTAGGCGTTTTAGAAACAATAATGACATCTGCTCTATTAACACCTGATTTCATCTCTCTTAAATTGCCAGTTGGTAATAAAAAGTCATCAATAAACAAATCATCAAATGAAGTTAATAGAATATAAAACCCTGCTTTTACTGCCCTATGTTGGAAGGCATCATCTAACAAAACAACATCAATATTGTTGTTTTTTTCTTTCAATAAATTAACACCCCGTACCCTATTAGCATCCACGGCAAAATCAACCTTTTTAAATTTAAGATGCATTTGATAAGGTTCATCCCCCAAATCCATAAAAGTTGAATTTGAATTAGCCAAAATAAACCCCTTTGTTTTTCTTTTATAACCTCTGCTCAAAACAGCTACATTATAACTATCCTTCAATAAATCTATAATATATTCAGTCATTGGGGTCTTACCCGTTCCTCCTGTGCTTAAATTTCCTATGGCCACAATAGGGAAAGAAAAAGAAGTAGATTTTAAGTAGTTTTTATCATACATTGTATTTCTTAACCATGTCACAAAAGCGTAAATGGGAGTGAATGGAAAAAGAAATAACCTAATTAACTTCATGCAATCGCAATGTATAATATTTATATTTGAAACAAATATAGAGTACTTATGTTAATCAAAGATGTAATTTTTCAATTAGAGCAACTGGCACCTTCATTTTATGCTGAAGATTTTGACAACACAGGTTTATTAGTTGGGAATAAAAATAACGCTCTTAATGGTATTTTAGTTACACTTGATACTTTAGAGAATGTTGTTGATGAAGCTATTGACAATAAATGTAATTTAATAGTAAGTTTTCATCCTATAATTTTTAAAGGTTTAAAAAAATTAAATGGGAGTAATTATGTGGAAAGGACTATTTTAAAAGCTATCAAAAATGATATTGCTATATATGCCATTCATACTGCACTAGATAATGCTATCATTGGAGTTAATGATATTATATGTAAAAAAATTGGTCTTATTAATACTAAAATTTTAATTCTAAAATCTAACACCCTCAAAAAGCTAATAACCTACGCACCTATAAATGCTGCTGAATTAATCAAAAATAAACTCTTTGAAGTTGGAGCAGGCAAACTAGGCAACTATGATGAATGCAGTTTTAGTTCCAAAGGTATGGGTACTTTCAAAGGAAATAACCAGTCAACTCCTTATGTTGGTCAAAAAAATAAACAACACCAGGAAAATGAACTGATGATCTCCTTGACTTTTGAAAGTCATCTTGAACACCTAATCATAGAAACACTTCTTAAAAACCACCCTTATGAAGAAGTTGCATACGAGGTATTGATATTATCCAATAAAAACCCTTATTGTGGCATGGGAATGATTGGTGAATTTAAAGAAGCGTTAAAGCCCGAAGAAGCCCTAAGTCATGTAAAAAAAATTATGAATACTAATACTATTAAGCATTCTAAAATCTGTAAAGATTACATTAAAAAGGTAGCTGTTCTTGGAGGTTCAGGAAGCTTTGCTATTAGTGCAGCTAAGAATAAAGGCGCTGATTTATTTATTACATCAGATTTAAAATACCACGACTTCTTTCAAGCTGAAAATTCTATAATTTTAGCCGATATTGGACATTACGAAAGTGAACAGTACACAAAATTGTTTTTAACAGAGTATCTCTCAAAAAAATTCCCTAATTTTGCAATCGTTTTATCAACAACGAATACAAATCCTGTAAAGTATTTTTAATTATGGCAAAAAAAGTTGAAGTTTCTGTTGAAGATAGATTAAGAGCATTATATGACTTACAATTAATCGATTCTAGAATTGACGAAATCAGAAATTTAAGAGGCGAATTACCTCTTGAGGTTCAAGATTTAGAAGATGATGTTGAAGGACTTAACACAAGACTTGAAAAACTTTCAAATAATTTAGAAGTTCTTGATAATGAGATAACCTCAAAAAAGAATTTAATTGAAGAATCTAAAGCCTTCATAAAAAAATATACTGAGCAACAAAAAAATGTTAGAAATAACAGAGAATACAATTCACTTTCTAAAGAAATTGAATATCAAGGGTTAGAGATTGAATTGGCAGAAAAGCATATTAATGAATTTAAGGCTCAGATAGAACAGAAAAAAGAAATAATTGAAGCTACTTCATCTAAATTATCTGATAAACAAACTCATTTAGATCACAAGAAGAGTGAATTAAATGATATTTTATCCGAAACTGAAAAAGAGGAGACTGCTTTACTCAAGAAATCGGAAGAATTTCAAAAATTAATTGAGGAACGTCTTGTTAATGCTTATATGAGAATAAGAGGCAATGTTAAAAACGGTCTTGCAGTAGTTGCAATTGAAAGAGGCGCTTCTGGTGGATCCTTCTTTACGATCCCACCTCAGGTACAAGTTGAAATTGCTTCCAGAAAAAAAGTTATTACAGACGAACACAGTGGAAGAATTTTAGTTGACGCTGAGCTGGCTCAAGAAGAAAAAGATAAAATGGATAAAATATTTTCCAAACTATAAACAAAACATAAAAAAAGCCCTCTATATGGAGGGCTTTTTTTATGTTTTGTTTTAATGTAATATCTTTAAAGTAAAAATGAAAATCCTAACCATCCTCTTTGTAACTGTAAGCAGTTTAATTATTAGTTTTAGTAATACAAATGCAATTGAAGTCAATATATCGCACGAACAAAATCAAATTAAAAAAGCCTATTTTGCGAGCGGTTGCTTTTGGTGTGTTGAAGCTATCTATGAAAGGACTAAAGGCGTGATTAATGTTACCAGTGGCTACGCTGGTGGTCATACAAAAAATCCAACATACGAATCAAGCAACACTGGAAGAACTGGTCATGCAGAATCTGTTGAAGTCACTTATAATGCTGATGAAATTTCTTTTGCTACTTTAGTTGATATTTATTATGCAACCCAAAATCCTTTCCAATTTAATGGACAAGGCCCTGATAAAGGTTCTCAATACAGATCAATAATATTCTACAATTCTAAAGAAGAGAAAAACATAGCCTGGAATAAAAAAAAAGCATTAGAAATTTCATCTAAACAAAAGGTCGCTTCAGAAATTAAATTATTTGAAAAATTTTGGCCTGCCGAAAACTATCATCAAGATTATGAAAAAAATCACCCCAACCATCCTTACATTATAAATGTTTCAAAACCAAGGATATATAAATTTACTTCAAGATTTCCTGATCTCGTAAAATAAATCTATCATGAGTTATCGCTTTTTTTTAATGAGAAAACGATATGGATGTTTAATATATTTACCTAATTTAAGCTTCTAATTTTTTAAATTTTAACATCATTATAGATTTGTCTATTTTTAAAAATACTATTGCTTTTGCAAAAGAAATGGATGCAAAAGACCCCCTAAAAGAATTCAGGGATCTGTTTCACTTGCCGACTGGTCAAAGCAAAGCCCCCCTTTTATATTTTTGTGGCAACTCACTGGGACTGCAGCCTAAACAAACTAAAAATTATATTAAGCAGGAACTTGATGATTGGGCACAACTAGGCGTTGAGGGTCATATAATGGCAACGAATCCGTGGTTAAATTATCATGAAATACTGGCCCAGCCTATGGCCAAAATTGTAGGTGCAAAGCCTTCAGAAGTTGTTGTAATGAATACACTAACAGCAAATCTTCATTTCATGATGGTTTCATTTTATAAACCAACTTCTAAACGTCATAAAATTCTTATTGAAAGTGATGCTTTCCCATCAGATAAATATGCCGTAGAATCTCAACTTAAACATCACGGATACGACCCAAAAGACGATTTAATTTTATGGAAACCGAAAAAAAATAAAGAATGCCTTGACCTAGATGATCTTAACCAAATTCTAGAAAAACAAGGTAACGAAATTGCTTTATTATTAATTGGTGGAGTCAATTATTACACCGGACAGTTCTTGGACCTCAAACAAATTACAAACTTAGGTCATAAATACGGTTGTTTGGTTGGATTTGATTGTGCTCATGGGGCTGGCAATGTAGCTCTAAATTTACATGACTCAGGAGCAGATTTCGCTACTTGGTGCTCTTATAAGTATCTTAATTCCGGACCTGGTAGCCTAAGTGGTTGTTTTGTCCATGAACGCCATGGTAACAACCCTAATTTAAATAGATTTTCTGGTTGGTGGAATCACGATAAAGCTTCTCGATTTAATATGAGACAAGAATTTAAAGTTTTAGAAGGAGCGGAAGGCTGGCAACTATCAAACCCACCCATATTATCCATGGCTGCTATTAAAGCTTCCTTGGATATTTTTGAAAGCGCTAGTATGAATAAACTAATTGAAAAATCAAAACTATTAACAGCATACTTAGAATACCTTCTTAAAGATTTAGATAACAAATCCATAAGAATAATAACACCAACTAACCCTAAAGAAAGAGGATGTCAATTATCAATCCAGGTAATTAATGCCGATAAGAAACTTCATAATGCTTTAACAGATCAAGGAATTATTACAGATTGGCGAGAACCTGATGTTATAAGATGTGCACCAGTCCCTTTATATAATTCTTTCGAAGATGTTTTTAAAATGGTCGAACAATTAAATGAAATTTTAACTGATTATGACATCTAAAAATAAAGACGTAATTATTATTGGCGCAGGACTTTGCGGTTCATTATTAGCTTTAAGGCTAGCACAAAGGGGATGTAAAGTTAGAGTTTATGAAAAACGCTCTGACCCCAGAACTTCAGAATTATACTCTGGACGATCAATAAATTTAGCATTCTCTAACCGAGGTAATAAGGCCATGAAACTTGTTGGATTAGAAAATAAAGTGATCCCACTTTGTATCCCAATGAAAGGGCGTTTAATTCATGACAAATTAGGAAATACCATCCAATCCAATTACAGTGGTAATACCAATGAATTTATTAATTCAATTTCAAGAAAAGACCTTAATATACTTTTAATTAATGAAGCTGAAAATCATCCAGACGTATCTTTTCATTTCAATATTTCGTGCACAACAGTAGATTTTAAATCAAAAATCGTTCATCTTAAAGACAGCTCTAAAGTATATACTGTAAATGCCAGTGTAATATTTGCTGCAGATGGCGCAGGTTCTATTCTTAGAAAAAGCTACGAAGCATGCAATAGATTTAATTTTAAATGTACTCAAGAGTTTTTAAGTCATGGCTACAAAGAGCTTTCCATATTAGCTACTAAATCAGGAACATATAAAATAAGTAAAGATGTATTGCACATATGGCCCCGTAAAGACTTTATGCTTATTGCATTACCTAACCTTGATGGGAGTTTTACAGTGACGCTATTCTTAAGTCATGATAATGGCGTTAACAATTTTACCCTTTTAAAAAATGAAAAGTCCGTTTTAGATTTTTTTAAAAATGAATTTCCAGATACATTAGAAATTATGCCAAATCTAGCACATGATTTTTTTGAAAATCCAACTTCTAATTTAGGAACTATAAAATGTGAACCCTGGAATTATAAAGGTAATTCACTGTTAATTGGAGATGCTGCTCATGCTATTGTTCCTTTCTATGGTCAAGGAATGAATGCATCATTTGAAGACGTCGTAGAATTAGATAAAATTATAGATCAATTTGATTTTAATTGGGAACTTATTTTTGAAAAGTTTAATGAAACAAGAAAAAAAGACACTGATGCCATAGCTGACTTGGCTATTGACAATTTTCATGAAATGAAAGAACATGTTGCTGATCCAAAATTTCAAATAAAGCGTCAAATAGAAATAGCATTAGAAAAACAGTTTCCTGAGGAATACGCATCCAAATATTCTTTGGTTACTTTTAATGAAAATATCGGCTATGATGAAGCCATGAATATAGGCAGACTTCAGGATAAGCTACTATTAGAATATATTGAAAACAAAAAAATTAAAGAGCCATTCAAACTAGAAGCCATTTTAGAGTTTTTAAAATTTGAAATAAATTCTATTAAAATTCACGCCAATTAAAAAATAGTGATTATGAATTTAGAGATTGAAAATAAAAAAGCATTAGTTTGCGGAAGTACACAAGGTATTGGAAAAGCTACTGCAATTGCTTTAGCTAATGAAGGTGTGATCGTAACCTTAATTGCAAGAAATAAAACAAGTTTAGAGGCTGTAGTAAACGATTTGCCAAACTCATCAAAACACAACTACATTGTAGCCGATTTTTCTAAACCATTAGAATTAAAAGCGTCCATAGAAAATTACATTGCAAAAAATGGAGGATTCCATATACTAATTAATAATACTGGTGGACCAAGAGGTGGAGCAATAGAAAATGCTACTTTAGAACAATTTACCACCGCATTTGAAATGCATTTATTATGCAACCAAATACTTGCTCAAGCAAATTTAGATTTCATGAAAACTGAACAATTTGGAAGAATTATTAACGTAATTTCTACATCGGTCAAAGAACCTATTGAAGGTCTTGGTGTA
This sequence comes from Bacteroidota bacterium, assembly GCA_042091495.1. GTDB lineage: Bacteria > Bacteroidota > Bacteroidia > Flavobacteriales > Flavobacteriaceae > JBELHJ01. The sequence continues at coordinate 7,416 of JBELHJ010000011.1, read as the reverse complement.
AGCAATACCATTAGAAATGCGGTTGCTAATTGGGCAAAAACATTAGCTGGAGAAGTTGCTAAATATGGTATAACTGTAAACAATGTTTTACCTGGGTTTACTGATACAGCCAGATTACACCAAATCATTGACATAAAAGCAAAAAAAGAGCAAACCACAATAGAGCAAATGACTTCTATAATGAAAAATTATGTCCCTATTAAGCGTTTTGCCCAACCTGAGGAAACCGCATCTGCCATAGCCTTCCTCTCCAGTTCAAAAGCTGCTTACATTACAGGAATTAACGTTCCAGTTGATGGAGGAAGAACAAAATCTTTGTAATTTTATTATCAAACAATCTTAACATGATAAATCTAGTATCTCCTATAAATTTTAAAAATTGGATTGAAGAACACCGACACCTTCTTAAACCACCAGTGGGAAATAAAGTAGTATGGACAGATACAGACTTTATTGTTATGGTAGTTGGAGGCCCGAATAACAGAAAAGATTTTCACTACAATGAGACCCCAGAATTTTTTTATCAGGTTGAAGGAGATATTACGTTAAAAATTATTGATAATGGCTCTCCTAAAGATGTTTTAATTAAAGAAGGTGATATTTATTTTTTACCACCTAAAGTCTACCATTCTCCGCAAAGAGGAGCTAATACAGTTGGATTAGTCATTGAATACAAAAGAGCTAAAAATGTAAATGATGCGCTTTGTTGGTTTTGTGAAAAATGCTCTCATAAACTTTACGAAGAACCCTTTACATTAAAAAACATCGAAAAAGACATGCCTATTATTTTTGATAAATTCTATAATGATGAAAATTTAAGAACTTGTTCTTCATGTAATCACACCATGCTACCACCCCGTTAAACACCCTCAAAACATGAAACGAAAACTACGAATAAACGGCCATTCACATTTACTTCCTTATCCAGAGCAAATTCCGCAATTCATGAAGGATAAAGGGATTTTTTGGGTTGATAAAGACAAAAAGTTTATGCTTCAAAAAGATTGGAAACGTCCTGTGACAGATTCTAGCTTTTTTTTGAATGAAAAACTTGAATGGATGGATCGATTCAATATTGACCATGCAGTAGTTCTAAATCTATCCCAATTATATGGTAATGGACTGAGGTTAGAGGAAATGAAAAAAGCATTACGATTTCAAAATGATTTTAATGGTAAAATACAAGCAGATTATCCCTCTAAATTTTCATGTGGATTTGTGGTTCACCCAGGATTTGTAAGAGGTGCTTGTTGGGAAATTGAACGTTGTGTTGAAGAACTTAATATGAAGCTACTATGTTTACCAGCACATTATATGGATACCATTGGTACTTGGCGATGTATTTTTGATGAAGAAAATCATCCTATTTTTGAATTAGCTAGTAAATACAAATTGGCTGTTGAAGTTCATCCCTATGATGGTGAAAAATTCATTAAACTTCAAAATTCAGCTTGGCGGTTTCACCTTATTTGGATGCTAGCGCAATGTGCCGATGCTTATCATTTCTATACACTTGGAGGCTACCAAGATAAGTTTCCAGATATGCGCGTTTGTTTTGCCCATGGAGGGCAACTATCCCAAATGAACTTAGGGAGACGAATACAAGGATACGACGGTAGACCTGACTTATTTGATGGTATGGAACATCCTAGGAAAGCAGTTGGACATAAGAACATCTTCTTTGATACGCTTGTGCATGACACTGGATCATTTAAATTACTTGTAGAAAATCAAGGTGCAAGTCAAGTTGTAATGGGATTAGATGACCCCTACCCATTAGGAGAAATGGAGAGTGACCAACAATCATCATATCCAGGAAAAATTTTGGACTTAGCAATAGACAGAGATATCATAACACAAAAAGAAAGTGATGCCATGTGGAGTGATAATGTCCTTCAATGGCTGCACGGTGATAATAATATTGCAAAAGAAAATCTTGTAAATAAAATACTGGTATAGTATGCATTTTATTAATGAAAAATTAGACCAATATATTGTTACACACTCTGAAGATGAACCAAAGCATTTAAAAGCTTTAACTAGAGAAACGTACCAAAAAATATTACAACCAAGAATGTTGAGCGGACCTTATCAGGGTCGTGTTTTAAGCTTAATTTCGAAGCTTTGTAATCCGAAGTACATATTAGAAATTGGCACTTTTACTGGCTATTCTGCATTATGTCTTGCTGAAGGACTTCAGGATGATGGTAAACTTCACACTATTGAAATTGACGAAGAACTCATAAATTTTCAAAAAAAACACTTTAACAGTTCACCTTATAAATCTAAAATAAAACAACACCTAGGTAATGCTTTAGACATCATCCCAAGTCTTGATGTTAGTTTTGATTTAATTTTTATTGATGCCGATAAAGAAAATTACCCAAACTATTTTGAACTAATCATAGATAAGCTTAGTCCTGGTGGGATTATCTTATCTGATAACGTTTTGTGGAGTGGTAAGGTTGTCGAGCCCCTTAATACAAAAGACACTTCAACTAAAGCCTTATTAGCATACAATACTTTATTAAAAAATGATACTAGAATAGAAACAGTAATGCTTCCTATTAGAGATGGATTAACTGTTAGCAGAAAAATTTAGATATTTCTTTTTATAGACCCTGTAAAATCCTCTAAATCGTCTTTTACTTTTTGGATTTCGTCTTTTATTTCTTTGGCTGATGAATCGTCCATCCCTTGTTCCTTTGCACTTTTTGTAATTTCGTGCTTCAAATCGGATGAGGCATTCTTGAGGGTGTGCATACCTTTACCTAATCCTCTAGCTATTTCCGGTAGCTTATCTGCACCAAAAACAAGCACCACTACAAGTAAAACAAACATGACTTCTGTAGTCCCTATAAATAAAAAACCTTGATTTATCATACTCTGCAAATATAATTGAGATACCCTTAAAAAAAAAGCCAACTTTAAAAGTTGGCTTTGATTTTATTATTTCTCTTTGAAGGCATCAAATTTTGATTTTTCTTCTTTTTTAGGCCAGCTGTTATTTGATGTATCAATATCTGCAGTTTCTAAATCTGGATCAACCTGAATACTTACTAACTTTTTATTAGAAGTTACAAGCTTGGAAACTTCTTTATTATTTTTTCTCCAAATTTGAGCTGGATAAACTTTACGTTCTTTCGAACCATCCTCATAAGTATACTCCGCTATTATTGGTAACACAAGACCACCTGGCTTGTTAAAAGTTACCTCATAATAATACGCTGGCGCGTCTACTTCAGCCTCTTTAATGTAAGATTCTAATTCTTTAATTTCAGAAATAGATTCTGGTTCACCTTCTGTAATAGGTTCATCAGAGAGGTAAACTAATGGTGGTACATTAGCCATATCCACATTATATTTTTTTGCTAAGTCTAACATTTTTTGGGTTGGTTTGTTAGTTAATCTGTAAGACTTAACTTCTTTAACACCTATATCAGAGTAGTCTGTTGTGTAAAACCATCCTCTCCAAAACCAATCTAAATCAACTGCAGAGGCATCTTCCATTGTTCTAAAGAAATCTTCCGGTGTTGGGTGTTTAAACATCCAACGCTTTGAATATGTTTGAAATGCGTAATCAAATAATTCATGCCCCATAATAGTCTCTCTTAACATGTATAATCCTGCTGCAGGCTTAGTGTATGCGTTAGGTCCAAACTGGTGAACATTATCGCCCTGAGTCATGATAGGAGATAAATAATCCTGATCATCAGCCATGTAGTTAACTATATCTTTAGGCAAATTTCCTGTATTAAAATCAGATTCAAATTCTAATTCAGTAAGTGTTTCTAAAAAAGAATTTAGCCCCTCATCCATCCATGTCCATTGACGCTCGTCTGAGTTTACAATCATTGGAAAAAAATTATGACCAATTTCATGAGTTATTACACCAATCATACCATCTCTAACTCTTTTACTGTAAGTACCATCTTTATTAGGTCTTCCATAATTCCAACATATTTGAGGGTACTCCATACCTTGTCTTTTAGAATGAACCGAAATGGCTTTGTGGTATGGATAGTCAAAAGTAAATTTTGAATATGTCTTTAAGGTATGAGCTACCACTTTTGTTGAAAACTCTTCCCACAGCGGATTGCCTTCTTTTGGGTATAATGAATAAGCCATAACCGTTTTACTATTGATATCAACTGCCATAGCATCCCAAATAAACTTTCGGGATGAAGCAAAAGCAAAATCTCTAACAGATTTAGCGTCAAATGACCAAGTTTTAGTTGCTTTCGAAAATTGTTTTTCAGCAGCCTCTGCCTCTTCTTGAGTTACAATAAAAACAGGTTTATCAAAACTCTTTTTAGCCTTGTTGAATCTTTCATATTGTAATGTTGATAATACTTTTTTAGCATTAGTCAAAACACCTGTGGCATTCAAGACATGATCTGCAGGAGCTGTAATATTAACTTTATAATCCCCAAACTCTAGAGCAAATTCACTTCGCCCCCAAAATTGCATGTTTTGCCAACCCTCAACATTATTATATACAGCTAATCTTGGAAAGAATTGAGCAATAACGTAAAGATTATTACCATCTTCTTTAAAGTGTTCAAAACCAGAACGCGCTCTGTCTACAGTATGCTCATTGATGTTATACCACCACTTAATTGAAAACTCAAATTTATCTCCAGTTTTTAATGGTTTAGGTAACTCTAGGCGCATCATAGTTCTATTAACTGTATATTTTAAGTCTTTACCTTTAGAATCTTTGACCTCTTGTAATTTAAAACCGCCATCAAATGGTGTTTTTAAAAACTCCTCTGAATAAGAAATAGGCTCATAGTAAGCAGAAACACCGTCCCCTTCAATATCAGGTGATTTAGAATCTAAAGCACGCTTGTTTTGTTCTAACTGAATCCATAAATATTCCAAAGTATCTTGAGAATTATTATGGTAAACAATAGCCTCGTTGCCATATAGGCGTTGATTCTCATCATCAAGAATAATATCCATTGTGTAGTCTACTTTTTGCTGAGTATACAAAGGACCTGGTTTACCGGATGCTGTATGATAGGCATTTGGAGTAGCCAGCTCATCTTTTAGTTGTTTAAACTTGTTTTCATTAGTATGCCCTGGTTTTCTCTCTGCAGACTCATTGTCTTGAGCTACAACAGCGAAACCAAAAAACAACATGACTAGAAATAATTGTTTAGTTAAGTTCATGGATTATAAATTAAATGAATTTAGATCTATTAAAATTAGTGCGCCAAAATAATAAAAATACCAATAATCTTTGGGTTTTATTAAATGTTTAACACCTCAAATGGTTTGCTTTTGTTAAGGATAAAGCTTTTAGATTTTTTTTCAGTCTTGGTTTTAATGATATGCTCTTGTTCTTTGTAAGTTTCAAACAGAATAGAGTTAGAGATTTTGATAGATGAAATTTCATGCAACACCTCAGCTTCCATGTAAACATATACAACGTCATCTTCATATTCTCTTCCCAAATAATTTAATTCAATTTGTTCTTTATTAGCAGTAATTTTAAAATGTGATTTAACATAAGTTTCCATCATATTACGAACCGTTTCAGTGTCCGCATTTGAAAGTGTAATAGATTCGTTAGCATAAATATTTTGAAGTGCAAGTTCTAAATCATCAATAAATAATCTAGAAGAAATTTGAATGGTTCCAGAACTCTCAATAATTTTAACTTCAGTAACACTAACGTAATATTTGTGAACATTTACAAATGCTGAAGCAACAAAAAACAATAAAAGGCATTTCAATTTTAACATGAAATTTAAATTTGGCGCAAAATAATAAAAACTAGCGTTTAGCGAGTGCTTTCTTGAAGGTAATTAGGGTCTCACGAAAAAATTCATAGCTTTTTAGATCGTCCCAAATCCCACACATACTATTGAAATTAGTATCGTCAATTAATGTCAACATAAACGCTCTTTTTTGATGTGTTTTTAAAGGAAATTCTTCAAAAAGTAATACGCCAAATTTACTTTCTAAACTTTCAGCACACAACTCTTTGCGTTCAATAGCAATGTGACTTTTTAATTTTTTTGTTCGTCCTGAAATAGCATTCAAGATTGGATTTAAAGGAACTAAACCGCTTCCACTGGTGGCTTCATATAAGCGACGTTCTGATTGTGTTTTTTGTTTACCTGTATAACCTGGAATTCCTACGTCATAAAAGTTTACTGAAGATTTTACATCAGAATTTTCAACATCAGTTTCTAAATACCCTGTCAAATTATTACCTAACACAACCTCATCTAATTCATTAATCTTTTCATCTAGTTTTACAATCCAACCCATTTTAATATTTGATTCATCAACAATTTTAGAAACAACCAAATAACGAATACCACTAAACAGAATCGTATCGTTTATCCTAGCTGGAATTTCAAAGGAACCGTCAGAATCAGTTATTGAAAATTTTAATAACGATTTATTAATTATATGAATACCCTCAACCTCGCCTGAAGCCTCAACCTTTCCTTTCAGTTGGAGTTGGTCTTGAGCAAAAGAAGACAAACACAGAAATAAACAAATAAAAATTCTCATGTACACTAGTAACAAATTAGAACTAAATTTCGTAATTACAGTAATAATTATTTATTAAAAAATAATCTTTAATAAATTTACATTAAAACTATTCACTTGAAAAATCTAATTATAGCGAGTACATCAACCATTCATGGAGAGAAGTATTTAAATTATCTTAAAGAAGAACTTTATACTCACTTTTCTAACATTTCAGAGCTTTTATTTATTCCCTATGCAAGACCAGGTGGTATTTCTCATGACAAATACACTGCAATTGCTAATAAGTTTTTCAATACTATTGGAGTAAAAGTCAAAGGAATTCATGAATTCAATACTCCAAAAGATGCAATTAAAAATGCAGAAGGTATTTTTACCGGTGGTGGAAACACGTTCGTACTAGTAAAACAACTTTATCACTTTGACATATTATCCCTGCTCAAGCAAGCCATACTTGATGGAACCCCTTATTTAGGCAGTAGTGCTGGTAGTAATATTTGCGGTTTAACAGCTCACACTACAAATGATATGCCTATTGTACTTCCTAAAAGTTTAAAAACATTGGGGGTAGTTCCTTTTAATATCAACCCTCATTACCTTGATCCTGACCCCAATTCAAAGCACATGGGTGAAACTAGAGAAACCCGAATTAAGGAATTTATGAATTATAACCCGCAACCAGTTGTTGGACTTAGAGAAGGCAGTTGGATTAAAGTCAATGGAGACGACATGGTTCTTGGCGGCCAATTGAACGCTAGAGTATTTGCGAGCCTTAATGAGATTAGTGAAGTGGCACCTGGTTATAACTTCAGAGAATTAAAATAAAAAAGCTTCAATAAATTGAAGCTTTTAGTTGAGCGGGAGACCGGGTTCGAACCGGCGACATTCAGCTTGGAAGGCTGACGC
>JBELHJ010000010.1:0-60070 GCA_042091495.1 Bacteroidota bacterium | reverse complement strand
TGCTAATCTGTCAACGCGTAAGTGTTGCCTGGGTTCGAATCCCAGTCTCTCCGCACTTTTCGGGGTGTAGCGTAGCCCGGTTATCGCGCCGCGTTTGGGACGCGGAGGTCGCAGGTTCGAATCCTGCCACCCCGACATTTTTTTGACCTTAAGTCATTAGGTCGCGTAGCTCAGCTGGATAGAGCATCTGCCTTCTAAGCAGACGGTCATAGGTTCGAATCCTATCGCGATCACAAAAGCCTTACTTTTTTAAGTAAGGCTTTTTTGTTTTATAAATTCTGTAGTATACTTTACTACAATATTTAAGGCATCAGGTAAATTAGAATTATCCCAAGGATGTTTGGCATTAAAAACATGATTTGCATCTTCAATTATTTTTAATTGAGAGGAAAAGTTAAGTTTATTTAACAATTGGGATTCTTCCATATTTACAGCATCATCATTATCACCATGAATTAATAAAACAGGTTGATTTAAACTTTTAATGGCGTTTTGAATATCTAAATATTTTTCGTTTTTAATAAAATCTTCGTAGAAATTGAATTTGTGAGGCAATAGTTGGCCAGTTCTTTTATTTTCAATGTATTTAACTCCTAAAGTTCTCCATTTATTGAAAGTTTCAGAACCTTCATTAAATCGTTTTTTATAATCACTTACAGAAGCCCATGTTATTATTTTACTAATATCTTTTCTTTGTGACGCGTTAAGTAAAACAATGCCTCCACCACGACTATGGCCTATTAAACAGATGTTTTTAAGATCCAAGTTGTTTTTACATGCTCCATTTTTAAAATGATTTATGACATCATTTAAGTCTTCTAATTCTTTGGAATACGTATTATTTGAAAAAGCTTCTAAATCTGAAAACTCGTTAGGTTGTGAAAGTGAAGTGCCATTGTGAGAAAAATTAAACTTCACAAAAAATATATTCTCATTGGCTAAAGCTTCAGCGACTAATGTCCATGATCCCCAATCTTTAAAACCTTTGTAACCATGACAGAAAATAACTAATGGTAATGCCCGTTGGTTTGGATTAAAATAACAGTCAAATAAAATAGTTCGCTTATTGGTTCTTTTAAGCTTTTGGTTTAAGAGTCGAGTTATCATGATTTTATAAAAACTTGAAGTTATGAATTATAATAAAAATAATATGGATATTCCTTACTGAAGCTTTCAACTACTGTAATACTTTTACAATAGTTATCTGCCTTTTGGTCGATAAGCGATTAAATCAATTTTGGGGATGATTTAATTTGGTTAATTTGGTAATAAGCGCCTTTTCAAGGCGCTTATTTTATGCTTTCTCACAAAGTAATGCTGTTTTGGAACCCAATAGATTAGTTGTGAAAAATATATATAGCTCACCGCCATCCAGTATCTTGAATTTTTTTCTAATTTCAGAAACAGACATTGGAAAGTTTCGAGTACTTATATTAATTTTTCGGTTTTTAAATTGCTTTAAATCTTTATTTAATGAGTTAAAAATTTCTAAGATTTTAAATTGCCTTCCTGGAAAATTATTAACAAGTTTATCTGAGGTGTAAAGGTGTGAGTTTTTTTCAAGTTTATATACATTAAATATCTTAGCAACCATCTTAAATCCTCCAGATTTTAATATGGCATGATTTGGTTCATATAAAAAATTTAAGGGTTCTTTATAAATAACGTCTTGATGAAATTCTTGTAAATAATCAAAACTAAACGTTTCATTAGACAACGATGATGATTTATAATTATAAGTTACAATTTCTATAGGTTTTTTATTGTTTTTATCTAAAAGCCATAATAATTCTTTGACTTCATTTTTTACAGCTACAATATATATGACTGCAACATGTTTTAATTCATTAATTCCTGACTTTAAATCAACTAGAGGTGATGATTTAATTAATATAACTTTACTAACCTTGAATAACAATTCAATATGTTTAACAACACTAGGGACGCAATCATTAAACAAAAATACTTTTCCTTTTAAATCGTGTCTTCTTGAAGGATCTACATAAATACAGTCTATTTGATCTACTAATTTTGGTAATAGTTTTAAACTATCGGCACAGTGTGTTTCAATATTGTTAGATCCAAGAACCTTAAAGTTGTGATTCGCTATTTCTGAAAGTTGATTGTTATACTCTATATGTATTACTTTTTCAAATTGTTTTGAAAAATAGTAAGTATCAACACCGAAACCACCACTCAAATCAACTAAATATTTACCTTTAACAAGCTCGCTTTTGTATTGCGCAGTAATTTCTGATGATGTTTGTTCTATATTAAGAGGAGTGGGATATATTATATCCTTATTTTCATACCAACTTGGTAATTTAGTTTTAGATTTAGTTTTACAAATAATCTGATTAACAAGTTCTGTAACTGATATATTTTGAAAAGGCGAGGGTTTTAACAACAATTTATTTATGTCAGTATTGATATGATCTTCAATAAATTGCTGTACTTCTTTTTTAAGTATGTTTTTATTTAAATTAATATTAAAGGTCTTTTGTAAGTTTTTGGACAAACTTATAATCATATAAAAACTCCTTTAAAATAACTTTTATAGCAGTGTATGTTGGTATTGCCACCACCATACCAATAACTCCAAATAAAAGACCTGAAGTAATAATAACAATAAATATTTCTAATGGATGTGATTTTACACTTTTGGAAAAAATTATAGGCTGACTAACAAAATTGTCAATCAATTGACCTATTATAAAACCTATCATGACATAGGTTGTTTTTGGAATAACAACCTCACTAAAACTAGCGCCCATATTGCTTGTCATTGTTAATATCATCATTAAAAAACCACTAATTAATGGGCCAACATAAGGAATAAGATTCATTAAAGCACAAATAAACGCAATAACAAAAGCATTATTTATACCAAAAATTAATAACACAATCGTGTAAATAATAAATAAAACTAAAATTTGAATCATTAGTCCAACAAAGTATCTTGACAATAGATCGGATATTTTAGAAAAAGAATTTCGAGTACGTTTTACACTGTTGTTTGCAATAAAAGCTAGGATACTATTTTCAAATAATTTGCTGTCTTTTAAAAAGAAAAATGTTATAAATAAAACTGATAATAATCCAATACTAAAACTGCCCAATCCAGAAATTATAGAATTAAGAAGGTTAGGGATGACCCCCAAATTAATATTACTTAAGAGCCTGGAATTTTTTAGTGCTGATTTAGCGTCTGTTTGATTGATTTCAAAATAATTAAGAACTTGAACATACAGGTCTTCAAAATTACTTTGTAGTTTTTCTATATCTAAAAGTGACAGATTTTGACCTTGTTCAACAACTAAAGGGATAAGTAAGCCTATAATACCAATAAAAATACTACCAAAAATGAACATCGTAATAATTACAGAAATCGTATTCTTTAGTTTTTTATTAAGAAAACTAACAATCGGTTTTCCTATTAAGGATAACACGGCTGAGATAGCAATGTAATAGATTACAACTTGAATTTTTGAAATTAAAAAAAGTAAACATAAAATCCCTGTAATAATTGCTATTGCCCTTAAAATACCATTTGCAATGAGCCTTGAATTCATATAATATATTTTAGTTTATTGATTGTTTTGTTGTTTTGTGATTTCATAAAGAGCGATTGCTGCAGCACTAGCTACATTCATACTGGAGTTATTGCCAAACATATCTATATGTGTAATCACATCTGAAATTAATAAAATTTCTTCTGAAATACCGTAATTTTCATCACCTAAAATTAAAACTACAGACTGATTTGAATTTAAAGATATTTTGGAAATAGGATGACTATTATTGGTTATTTCAAGAGCAATTATCTTATAATTACTGTTTTTGAATTTTTGCATTTCGTTTAATGCACTATCTGGATTACTAAAAACAACATATTTTTCTGAAGATCTCGATGTTTTTTGCATTCTTTTTCCAATTGGAATGTTTTCACCACAAAATCTGACTTCTTGGACGTTGAATGCATCTGCTAATCTTAGAATACTTCCAAGGTTTGGTGCGTTATTTATATTATCACATACTATAACTATTGGATGTTTTTTACTTGTAAATCTATTATCGTTATGTGATAACTGCATATTAGTTATTAAATACGTATTTAATAATATTTGCACCCATTTGTAGTGCTTTTAAACGAATATATTCAGGGTCATTATGAACTTCTTGGTCTTCCCAGCCGTCACCAAGATCTGTTTCATAAGTAAAGAGTAATATTAATCGATCACTATCAAATAAACCTTTAGCTATAGGTTTTTTATTGTCGTGTTCATGAATTTTAGGAAGCCCATCTGGAAATGAAAAAACATTATTATAAATTGGATGGTTGTTAGGAAGTTCAATAAGGTTTTTTTCTGGAAATATTTTGGTTAATTCCCTTTCAATATATGGCTTAAGTCCGTAGTTATCATCAACATGAATAAATCCACCAGATAATAGATATCGTCTTAAATTCATAACTTCATAGTCATTAAATACAATGTTTCCATGGCCAGTGATATGAACATACGGGTACTCGTTCAAGTTTAAATCATCTGCTTCAATCACTTCATAAGTTTTATCAATTTTTGTATTAATTGTAGAATTACAATACGATATAAGATTTGTTAAAGCTGTTGGATTGCTGTACCAATCTCCACCACCTTGATATTTTAAAACAGCGATTTCCTGGGCGTTAATATTAGTAAAACTTAATATTAATAGGCAATTAATTACAACACAAAATTTATTCATTCTTTAATGAAATTGTATGAGTAGCCACTATGGCTGCAGTTTCAGTTCTAAGACGTTTATTACCTAGAGTTACCGGTTTAAAACCATTTTTTTTGGCCATCTCTATCTCAGAAGAATCAAAATCACCTTCAGGACCAATTAATATTAAAATAGATTCCTTTTTGCCAATCATTTCAAAAAAACTTAATTTTTTGGAATCCTCGCAATGCGCTATAAATTTTTTACAATTTGAGGGTTTTTGAATAAAATCGCTAAAATTTATAGCATTATTAAGAATGGGAAGATAATAATCTACAGATTGTTTCATCGCTGAAATCATAATCTTAATTAGCCTTTCAGATTTAATAGTTTTACGTTCGCTGTTTTTACAAATTATAGGCGTAATTTCATTTATTCCAATTTCTGTAGCCTTCTCAAGAAACCATTCTAGGCGATCATTGTTTTTAGTGGGAGCAATTGCAATGTGAGTATAAAAATTTGATTTCTCAAAAAAATGAAAATTTTCAATTAGCGCCTCACATTTATTAGGGTTATCATCACTGATTTTAGCGTTAAATAAATTACCATTACCATTAGTGATTTGGAGCTGATCTCCAGATTTTTTTCTTAATACCCTTGTAATATGCTTACTTTCTTCTCTAGAAAAAATAACTTTTTCTGATTGAGGAGTTAATTGCGCATTAAAAAATAAAAACATAATCCTAAGATATTGATAATCGAGCAGCAGCAGTTACAGACTGATCGGCGAAATCGTTATTTAAAAATTTCAAGTACCCCACAATGGCAATCATTGCAGCATTATCTGTAGTGAATTCAAACTTAGGAATGTATGTTTTCCAATTGTATTTTGATTCATTTTCTTTCAAAGTGCTTCGAATTCCGGAATTTGCAGAGACACCCCCGCCAATAGCAATTTCACTAATTCTTGTCTCTTTAACTGCCTTTTTTAATTTATCCATTAGTATATTAATGATAGTGTATTGTATAGAAGCACAGATATCATTAATATTTTCTTGGATGAAGTTTGGATTTTTTGTAGTCTCTTTTTGGATAAAATATAGTATGGCTGTTTTTAATCCTGAGAAACTAAAGTTCAGTCCATCCACTTTAGGTTTTGTGAAAGTAAAAGCCTTTGGGTTACCAAGTTTAGCTAATTTATCAATAATTGGTCCAGCCGGATAACCTAAACCTAAAACTTTGCCACTTTTATCATAAGCTTCACCAACTGCATCATCTATAGTTTCTCCAATAACTTTCATTTCAAAATAATCGTCAACTTTTACAATTTGTGTATGTCCGCCAGAAATAGTCATTCCTAAAAATGGAAATTTAGGCTTTTCGTATCCTTCAACATCAATAAAATGTGCTAATAAATGCCCTTGCATATGATTTACCTCAATAAGTGGTATATTAAGTCCTAAGGCTAATGATTTAGCAAAAGAAGTACCTACTAATAAAGATCCCATTAAACCGGGTCCTTTTGTAAAAGCAATTCCATTCAAATCATTTTTAGATATTCCTGCTTTTTTTATGGCTTGATCTACAACTGGTACTATATTTTGTTGATGTGCTCTTGAAGCTAACTCAGGAACTACACCACCATATTCTCTATGTACATTTTGAGTAGCGATTATATTTGATAAAATCTTTCCATTGCAAATTACTGAAGCAGCAGTATCATCACACGAAGATTCAATTCCTAGAATGTAAATTTTTTTTTCAGCCATTTAATAATTAGGCATAATAATTGTTAATTTTGATTCAAAGTTAAAACTTAATTCTAGTATCAGAAATTTTTTTAAAATAGTATCTAAACTTGCAGTTATTGTTCTGCTTTTTTTTGTGATAATTTTCTTGATACTTTCTATTCCTTCTGTCCAGACCTCAATTGCAAAAAAGGTTACATCAAAAATAAATACAGAATTTAATACAAATATAAATGTTGAAAGGATAGACCTGAAAATTAATGGCGACTTTCGTTTAAGAAATGTACTCGTCAAAGATCATAAAAATGATACACTTATATATTCATCATCTCTTAAAACTTCTATATTAAATTTTAAAAATCTCTTTAATGAAAAGCTGCGGTTTGGCGCTGTAGATATAAATGGGTTGTATTTCAACATGATCACATACAAGGAAGAGACACAATCCAATCTTGATGTGTTTATTGAAAGTTTTAACTCTGATAATCCTAAACAAGATAATTCATCGTTTAGTTTAACTTCAAGTGAACTTCATATTGATAAATCTAGATTTCATCTTAAAGATTTTAATAAACAAAACTCTGATGTTTTGATGTTTGATAATCTAAATTTAAATGCTACAAATTTTATAATAATTGACTCTGATATTACGACTCGACTAAACCACATGAGTTTTAATGATCCTAGAGGTATAAAATTAAAAGTATTTAAAACAAATTTCACCTATTCAGATGATTTGATGAGTTTTAATGATTTATTTCTTGAAACTAAATCCTCTACATTGGAGGGTGATTTGTATTTCAAATACAAAGATCATAAACTAAGTAATTTTTCTAATAATGTTAATATTGAAGCTCAAATACGATCTTCTAGTATAAAATTGAATGAGGTTAATTTACTTTATGACGAATTTGGTTCAAATGAAAAAGTAAATTTAGCATTTCGTTTTAATGGCACATTAAATGATTTTATTATTTCAGGATTAAGAATGTCCTCATCCGTTAACACAAAAGTTGACGGTGATTTAAATTTAAAAAACCTATTTAATGATGAAGAATTTAGTCTATCAGGAAAATTTAAAAGATTAACCACAAACTATAAGGGTTTAAGTCGTCTTATGCCAAATATTTTAGGAAGATCTTTACCAAATTTACTTAGTAAACTTGGAGATTTTAATCTTAGGGGTGATGCTAAAATTACTAAGAATGCTCTTGAGGTTATAGCTATCACAGACACAAAATTAGGTAGTATTGAATCTAATATATTAATGAATCATCTTAATGATAATTTTGAAACTTCATACAAAGGGGACGTGTCAATTGAAAATTTTAATTTAGGTGAATTTATTGAAAACCCAATATTTGATAAAGCTACTATGGATTTAACTCTTGACGGAGAAGGTTTTTCATTAGAAACTATTCAAACTAAAATAAAGGGAGAAATTGATTTATTAGGTTTCAATAACTATACTTACAATTCTATTTCTCTAAATGGTGAATTGGGCAATTATATTTTTAATGGGGAAATTGATGTAAATGATGATAATCTTGAAATGGCTTTTGTAGGTTTAGCAGATTTTTCTGACCGAGAAAAAGTATTTGATTTTAAGGCCATAGTTGTTGATTCTGATTTAAAAATATTGAATTTCACTAATAAAGATGAAATTTCTAATTTCAATGGGGAGGTATTAATGAATTTTAGGGGGTCCAATCTAGATAATTCTACAGGTGAAATTGAATTTATAAACACAAATTACAGTAATGAAAATGGAGATTATTATTTTGAAGACTTTAAAATTAGTTCACAGTTTGATAATGATAACCGAAAAGTAGTTCTTAATTCTCCTGATATTATTGAAGGATTTTTGAGTGGACAATTCAAATTGGTTGAAATTCCAAATATTTTCAGAAATTCTTTAGGAAGTTTATATTCCAACTTTAAACCTTACAAAACATCGGGTAGTCAGTTTTTGAATTTTGATCTCAATTTATACTCTAAAATACTTGAAATCTTTGATCCTACTATAAAAGTTAAATCTAGTGTTTCATTAAAAGGTAGGGTAGAGACAAATGTTAAAAAATTTAAACTGAAGATTAATTCCTCACATATTGAATTTAAAGGTAATTCTTTTGAGCAGTTAAATTTTGAAATAGATAATTCAAATCCTGTTTATAACACATACATTTCTTTAGATTCAATTAGTACATCTAATTACAAATTGTCAAATTTTAATTTTATAAATGCTAAAAAACGTGATTCTTTATTTTTTAAAACTGAGTTTAATGGGGGAAGAAGTGCAGAGGATAAATATGCTTTAAATCTTTATTATACTGAGGGTGCTAAAGAAGATTATGTTTTTGGCATTAAAAAATCTGAGATTTTATTCAAGGACAATAAATGGCTGATCAACAAAACAAATGATTCACTAAGTAAAATTATTATTAATCCAGTATTTGATAGTGTATCTATTGGAGATGTACTAATGGATTATAAGGACGAACAAATAAAATTATCAGGAGTTTTAAAGGACTCTACACAAAAGGACATTAAATTAAGTTTTAAAACTGTTGATTTAAATAAAATTACTCCAGCTATAAATGATTTTAATTTTGAGGGAATATTAGATGGAAACTTACAAATTAATCAACGTAAAGGAGTTTACTTTCCAAGTGCAGACATGGACATAAAAGATTTATCTATCAACTCGGATCATTTTGGTGATTTTAACCTTTCTGTTCTAGGAGATAATACTCTTACAAAATATGAAATAGATGGCTCCATATCTAAAAATGAAAAATGTACTTTGGAGGTTAATGGTGAATTGGATCTTAATTCGCCAAACCAAATAATAAACTTAGACTTGTTGTTTGACGAATTTAATTTAAAAGCTCTCAACCCACTTGGACAAGGTGTTATTAATAACATCAGGGGAGTGGCTACAGGAGAAGCTAAAATCAACGGTTATCTTAGTAAACTCAATTATGATGGTAGATTAATTCTTGAGGATAGTGGTCTAGGAATCCCATATTTGAATGTGGATTATAATTTTGATAAGACGACAGTCATAGACTTATCAAAGCAATCTTTTATTTTAAACTCAACTAAAATCAGTGATGAACATTTTAACACAGAAGGCACGTTAAGTGGTCTTGTTTCTCATAATAATTTTTCAGACTGGGAACTGGATTTAAAGATAAATTCTAGTAGACTATGTGTTTTGAATACGGAGGAGGATGAATCTTCTTTATATTACGGTTCAGCTTTTATGGATGGTGAGTGTCTAATCTATGGGCCTACAAATGATTTAACGATAGATGTTAATGCAAGAACTGCTAAAGGCACTATTTTTAAGATTCCCCTTAAGGATGTAGAAACTTTTGGTGATGATTCATTTATTCATTTTGTAACACGAAAGGAGAAATCTGATCGAAAATTAGGGAATAGAACCAATCAATTAGCTGTGGGCGGACTTGATTTAAATTTTAATCTAGATATTAATCAAAATGCTAATTTAGAAATAGTAGTTGATAAACAGACTGGAAGTACCATAAACGGTAATGGTAATGGTGGTTTGTTGTTTCAAATTAATACTAATGGAAAGTTTGAAATGTTTGGAGATTTTATTGTTAATGAGGGTTATTATAATTTCATGTACAAAGGAATTATTGAGAAAAAATTTAAAGTTGACGAAGGTTATCTATCATGGGAAGGAGAGCCTATGGACGCAAGAATAAATCTTACTGCTAAGTATGCTACGCAAGCTAATCCATCTATATTATTAGATGCTCCTATTAACCGGAGCATTCCTGTTGAAGTTCTTATTCAACTTCAAGGACAATTGAAACAACCTGAACCCGATTTTGATTTTAATTTTCCAAATCTTAACTCTTCTGTTAAGTCTGAATTAGAATACCGTTTAGATACCAAAGAAGCTAGAGAGACACAAGCTTTAAATGTTCTGGCTACTGGATCTTTTGCAAGTGATTTAAATGTGGGCCAACAAGCCTATGGGACTGTTGCAGATCGTGTAAGCGGATTAATTAATAGTTTAATAACAGACGACAGCAGTGTTTTACAATTAGGCTTAGATTATGAATCAGGTGAGGTTTCACCAGATTATAAAACCGATGACCGTCTAGGACTTACTTTAAGGACTCAAATTACAGATAGAGTCATTGTTAATGGTAAGGTCGGGGTTCCAGTTGGCGGAGTAACAGAATCAGTAATTGCAGGGGATGTCCAAATAGATCTTCTTTTAAATGAAGATGGATCTTTAGTTGCCCGATTTTTTAATAGAGAAAATACTATTAGAAACTTTGGAGAAGAAATTGGTTACACTCAGGGATTGGGTGTGTCATACAATATAGAATTTGATACTTTTAGAGAATTCTTAAGCATTATATTTTCTGGTAAAAACAGATAGTTTTTTTACATTTTAGTTTTCTGTTACTGCTTCTAATCAATGACTTGTTAACGAAATCGATTGATTTTATACCCCTTAGTTTTTTTTGGGAATTTACTATGGATTCTCAGATATTCTTTATTAAGTTTACCAAGATTAATTAACCATAATCAAAAAAGTATGAAAAAAATTGCAGTAATGACATCAGGAGGTGACTCCCCTGGAATGAATGCTGCCATTCGTTCTGTAGTAAGAACATGTGCCTTTTATGACGTAAAGTGTGTCGGTATCTATCGAGGTTATGAAGGCCTCATGGAATCTGATTTTATTGAACTTGATGCACGTAGTGTTAAAGGAATAATTAATAAAGGAGGAACTATTTTAAAATCAGCTCGTTCTAAAGGGTTTAGAACTAAAGCAGGAAGAGAACTTGCTTACAAAGCTTTTAAAGCACAAAATATAGATGGTCTAGTTGTTATTGGTGGTGATGGATCTTTCACAGGGGCTATGATTTTTAATAAAGAATTTGGAGTGCCAGTTATGGGAATTCCGGGAACTATTGATAATGACATTTACGGTACAACATTTACATTAGGTTATGACACAGCATTAAATACAGCTGTAGAAGTCATTGATAAAATCCGTGACACAGCTAGTTCACACAATCGTTTATTTTTTGTTGAAGTTATGGGTAGAGATGCTGGACATATTGCTTTAAATGTCGGGATTGGTGCTGGTGCAGAGGAAATTCTTATTCCAGAAGAGGATTTAGGATTAGACCGTCTTTTGGAGTCATTAAGAAGAAGTAAAACTTCAGGAAAATCTTCTAGTGTCGTAGTTGTTGCCGAAGGTGATAAAATTGGAAAAAACGTTTTTGAATTGAAAGATTATGTTGAGGAAAACATGTCTGAGTATGATGTTCGAGTTTCGGTTTTAGGACATATGCAACGTGGAGGTGCTCCTTCATGTTTTGACCGTGTTTTAGCAAGTAGAATGGGTGTTAAGGCAGTTGAGAGTCTAATTGATGGCAAAACAGGTTTCATGGTAGGTATTAACAATGATAAAATAGACTTAACACCTATTGACAAAGCAGTTAAGGGTAAGTCTGAAATTAATAAGGAACTCATAAGAGTCTCCGACATAGTAACTGTATAACAAAAATTTAAATATTTAAATCATGTCAAGTTTAAAATTAGGTATTAACGGTTTTGGTAGAATTGGACGAATAGTTTTTAGAGCCACTGTTAGTAGACCAGATGTAGAAGTTGTAGCTATTAACGATTTATTAGATGTAGATCATTTAGCTTATTTATTAAAATATGATTCCGTTCATGGAAAGTTTGATGGATCAGTAGAGGTTGTTGATGGAAATTTAGTTGTCAATGGTAAAACTATAAGAATAACTGCTGAAAAAGATCCT
The DNA here is from genome assembly GCA_042091495.1 of Bacteroidota bacterium. Taxonomy (GTDB): domain Bacteria; phylum Bacteroidota; class Bacteroidia; order Flavobacteriales; family Flavobacteriaceae; genus JBELHJ01. Next base: position 47,796 of record JBELHJ010000010.1, on the reverse strand, counting down.
AATAATCTGAAATGGGATGCTGTTAATGCGGACATAGTTGCAGAATGCACAGGTATATTTACTACTCTTGAGAAAGCTCAATACCATATCAACGGTGGTGCAAAAAAAGTTGTTATTTCTGCTCCAAGTGCTGATGCACCTATGTTTGTAATGGGTGTTAATGACGATCAATTAAAGGCATCTGATACTATTGTTTCTAATGCCTCATGTACTACTAATTGTTTAGCACCAATAGCAAAGGTTATCGATGATAATTTTGGTCTTGAAGAAGGTTTGATGACAACTGTTCATGCTACTACTGCCACTCAATTAACTGTAGATGGTCCATCAAGAAAAGATTGGAGAGGAGGACGAAGTGCTTTACTAAATGTTATTCCTGCTTCTACAGGAGCAGCCAAAGCTGTTGGTAAAGTTATTCCTGCGCTTAATGGGAAATTAACGGGTATGGCATTTAGAGTTCCAACGGCAGATGTATCTGTTGTAGATTTAACGTTTAGAACTAAAAAAGAAACCTCTCTTGAAGAGATTAAAGCTGCATTTAAATCAACTTCTGAAGGTGCTATGAATGGTGTATTAGGTTACACAGAAGAAAAAGTAGTATCACAAGATTTCATTGGTGATAAACGTACTAGTATTTTTGATGCTGGAGCAGCTATTGAGTTAAACTCAAAATTTTATAAAGTCGTTTCTTGGTATGATAATGAAACAGGTTACTCTAATAAACTAGTTGAATTAGCTTTAAAAGTAAACAACATATAACATAATTCTCTTATTATAACCAGAGACTTTTTGTCTCTGGTTTTTTTTATTTATTATGATTTTAATTGTAGACAGTGGCTCCACAAAATGTGATTGGATTGCCGTAAATGCGACAGGTGAACAAGTTCACGATAAAGTTAGAACAGGGGGGTTAAATCCAGCTATTTTAGATCGAGAGGCTTTGTTTGAAACGATTCTCATGAGTGAATTTTTAAAAACAAAAGCCCTAGAAGTATCACACGTTTATTTTTACGGTGCCGGTTGTGGTACTCCAATTCCAAAACAACAGCTTAAAGATGTTTTAGAAACAATTTTTAATAAAGCTCAAGTTGAAGTAGAGGAAGATACTATGGCAGCTGTTAGAGCAACAATTGATTATTCAGATGAAAAAGCTATTGTTTGCATACTTGGAACAGGCTCAAACTGCAGTTATTTTGATGGTAAAAATATTCATCAAAGGGTTGTGTCTTTAGGTTACACTTTGATGGATGAAGCTAGTGGTAATTTTTTCGGAAAAGAGCTTATCAAAGATTATTATTTTAATGTGATGCCCAATGATTTAAAATTAAAGTTCGAAGACCAATTTAATTTAGATGCCGATACAATTAAATATAATCTTTACAAGAAAGAAAATCCTAATGCCTACTTAGCTTCTTTTGCTGAGTTTATGATAAAAAATTTAGATACTCCATACGCTAAAGCATTAGCAGAACGGGGTCTAAAATTGTTTTCTAAACATATGATTTTACAGTTCAAAGATGAAATTAATTCTGGAGCTAAAGTACATTTTGCAGGTTCAATAGCTTACTTTATACAGGAAGAAATTAAACTAATTGCAAAGAATTTAGGGTTTAAAACAGGTAATTTTGTAAGAAGACCTATAGAGGGCTTAGTTAACTATCATATTAAAACCTAATCCTTTTAAAAATAAAAAAGCAACTTAATATGTTGCTTTTTTTATTTTACAGCAATAACACTAATTTCAACAGTAACGAATTTAGGTAAATTCGAGGCTTCTACACATTCTCTTGCAGGAGCCGTTGATGTATCAAAATATTTACCATAAACTTCATTTACTTTTGAAAAATCATGCATATCCGCGACAAAAATGGTGCTTTTAATAACATTATCAAAAGACATATTTGCCGCATCTAGAACTGCTTTAAGATTCAACATGACTTGTTCTGTTTCTGCTACTACACCACCTTCAACTAATTCCATACTTACTGGATTTAACCCAATTTGTCCAGATACATATAGTGTATCATTAACTAATACAGCTTGATTATAAGGCCCTATGGGAGCAGGTGCGTGTTCAGTTTTAATGAATTGTTTCATAATTATAATGTTTTGTCTGCTTGTTTACGTTTGTCGTATTTTAAATCTTTTAATAAAGATGATTTGATACCAATAAAGAAATTCCATGAAGATCTGCTACTGAAAGGAATCCAACTAAAATTCATCCGCCAACTGAGTAAATCTCGCTCAAAACGCAACTGAGTATAAGTAAATCCTTGATTTTTAAAGTCATAACCAGAAGAAGCACCAACAGTCCATCTGGGTGAAAATTCAATATCACCAGAAAACATAAGAGAGTGCGATGCAATTTCGTTCTGTCTCTGAGTATTAGAATAGTTTACAGCATAAGCTAGTCTTAGGCTCCATGGGATTTTGTAATTGTAATGGCTATTATCGTCTTCTTTAGTTTCTTCAGAGCCAGTTAATACTCTATCAGCAAAGTCTTGAGGTTTTCCAAATAAATCATCGGCACGACCACCACTTCTAACTGATTCGTTTAAGGCACGTTGCTCAGAATCATCTTCTTTATTAGATTTAAATGTTTCACTATTTAATGAATAGCTCATATTAATATTTCCTGAGGTTAATCTTACTAAACTTCCACCATTATCAATATTAAGTTTATCAATTTTTCTATTATTACGATCAAGCGCGTAAGGGTCAAAGGTGGCGCCGAAATTTATACTCATTTTATTTTTTAAAATACTAGTTCCTCCAGACATCCTTATTGGAGAAAGATTAAGTGAGTCTGCGGCTATATTGTAACCCGTTGAAAAATTTAAAGCATTCAAAAGAATAACCTTTCTTGAGCCTTCTTTAGATGACTTTTCATCTCTAACTTTAGCTTCTATATTGTTAGATAAAGAAAACCCTAATGTATTTGAGTAATTTTTATTTGGCGCTCCATACAAAGAATTTTCAAATCGAGTGTACTCAACTTGATCAGTTGTAAGTCCATCTGCACTAATTACCTCATAGGTGTCGTAATATCTTTCAAAAGAAGGATTAATAGAGTAACTTATTGAAGGTCGCATAACATGCCTTATGGCCTGAATTTTTGGGTTGTTGTCTCCGTTTTTAAAAGGGAACATGCCATAAATTGTAGTTCCTAAGCTGGTACTAAAATTATAAGTATTATATCGGTCAAATTTATTGAGATCTTCAGCTATTACCACATTATTTTCTTGATCGTAATATTTCTTAACAGTATTCATAGTCCAATTTTCTTCAAAATTGGTGCTTGCAGAAAAACTCAAGTGTTTAAATAATTTAAAGTTAGTACTAAGTGGGATACTGTGTTTCGCACCAATTTTAGCTGTTTCAAACATTTCACTTTTAAAAAAGAGAGAATCTGTAGTTTGGATACGATTTTCAGCTCTCATATTGTACTGGAAGTTTACATTTTGAATAATACCTTTTTTACCTCCCGTTTTAGGTGCAAAAGGAAAAATACGCCCCATACTTCCTTGAAACGTAGGTAAACTCATTGTAATTTGCTCTGTATTTGTATTTTGAGAGTGTGATGCTGTAACACTAAGATTCACTTGAGGTTCACCTTGAAATGTTTTTGAGTATGAAATGGAAGATGCAAGCGTATTATTTAGAAAATTGGATACGTTCAGTTGGTTAATTGATTCTTGGTAATAATTACTACTTCCAAGGTTTACTGACGCAGAAAAACGAGAACCAGGGTTAGATTTACCATCTTTAGAATGAGACCACCTCAAATTATATATTTTACTTTTAGAATAATCAGGGAACCCTTTTTCACTTGAAATTAAACTTTCGAATCTAAAACTTAGGTTGCCTCTGAATTTATAACGTACAGCGTAAGTGTTTTCAGCTCTAAAACCAAAGCTACCATTGGTGTAAATATCACCCATTAATGCTAAGTCAAAGTTATCATTAATAACTAAATAGTACCCTCCGTTTTGAACAGCATACCCACGATCACTGTTGGCTTCTCCAAAAGAAGGAAAAATCACACCCGATTTTCTGGTATTAGTTAATGGAAAATAGGCAAACGGGAGCGCTATTGGAGTTGGAACATCATAAATGTACATATTAGAAAATCCAGTTACTATTTTTTTGTTTGGAACAACCTTAGCCTTTCTCATTAAAATATAATACTCTGGATCTTCTAAATTTTCTGAGGTCGTAAATTTACCTTTACTTATAAAATAAACTGAATCATTTTCTTTTTTTGTGGTATTAGCTATAACTGTTCCGCCACTTTGTTCTGTTTTTGAATTAAAAATAAGTGCTTTTTTAGAGGTTGTATTGAAAACAATTGAATCTGGTTCAATGACATTTTGACCTTGTTTGAAAACTGGGTTTTGTTCGAAATTGCCAGTGGTATCCATAAGCCTACCTGCATTCACTCTATCTGTACCATAATTTAGTTCAATTATACCAGATGAAATTTGCATGTCTTCATAATAGACTTCAGCTTCATTTTTCATGAATATCTTTTTTAATCTATTCTTTAGATTGACTACATCTTTGGCTTTATAAGTAACTTTACTGTTAATTCCAGATTTAGGTTGTAATGAATCTGAACGGATTGAATCATTTTCTTGAATGGGGGACTCACTTTCAACTAGGCTGTTATTGGAATTTATGGTTAAACTATCCTTAGCAATTTGAGACTGAGCAGTTAAAGATATAAAAGCAGATAAAAATGAAAATAAAAGTATTTTAAACTTGTTTGTATGCAACGCTTTTAAGTGTATTTTTGTATAAGTATGGCTCAGTTATTGATTAGCCAAAATTACATTTATTTTTTTGATAGTTTTGGTATATAACTAAATTTTATATCAGTCTTAACAACATTTTACAACTCAAATATGAAGCAATTAATGCGAAATAACCTATTATTTTTTAGTGTTTTGTTTCTTGTTTCATTTAATAGTGCTTTTTGTCAAAATTTAACCACTAAACCTTTTAATATAGTTTTAGATGCTGGACATGGTGGAAAAGATCCAGGTCGTCCTACTAAATACGGTTATAAAGAGAAAGATATAACGTTAAGTATAGTTTTAAAGGTTGGAAAATTATTGTCAAGGAATAAAGATGTTAATGTTATTTATACTAGAAAGACTGACATATTTGTAGATTTATTTAAAAGAGGTAAAATAGCTAATAACGCTGATGCAGATCTTTTTGTGTCTGTTCACTGTAATGCTCATAATTCCAATGCATACGGTTCTGAAACTTATGTTTTGGGAATACATAGAAATAAAACTAATATGGAAGTTGCCAAGGCAGAAAACGAAGTTATTTATCTTGAAGATAATTATGAGAAACATTACGAAGGTTTCGATCCCAATTCTCCAGAATCTTTGATTGGGTTAACTTTAATTCAAGAAGATTATTTAGATCAAAGTATTTTGTTAGCAGATTATGTTCAAGATAATTTTACAAATCAATTAAAACGAAAGAATAGAGGAGTAAAACAAGCTGGATTTATAGTTTTACATCAAACTTACATGCCAAGTATTTTGATTGAAACCGGTTTCATAACTAATAAAAAAGAAGGGGATTATTTAAATTCTAAAAAAGGCCAAGATCAAATTTCAAAATCTATTGCGCAAGCAATTTTAAAATATAAATCACAGCTTGAATTTAATATTGGAGAACAAATTACAACAGATGTTCCCGAACAAAACATAAGTTTAAATCAAACTGTTTATAAAATTCAAATTGCAGCTTCAAGTAGAAAAGTGAAAACTACACCAAAAAACTTTAAAGGTTTAACAAACATTACTGTTCAAAAGAATGGTGAAATTTATCGTTATTTTTATTCGCAAACTAACAATTTTAAAAAAGCACAGCAACTCAAAAAAGAAGCAATAGATAGAGGCTTTACAGATGCGATTATTAAACGTTTTGACCCTTAGTTTATCATTAATTTTTAAGGTTACAAAAAACAACAATTATAAGGTTTATTTTGTTTTTTATTTATATTTTTAAACTCTAAAAAATTGCAACAATTTGAAGTTTTCAAAAGAAATTAAGACTGCCATACTTGTTCTTTCAGGTATTTTTCTTTTTGTATACATGTTCAACTATCTTAAAGGAGATGGATTGTTCACAAGCCAAAGAATTTATTATTCCAAATTTAAAAATGTAGGAGGTTTAGCACCTTCAACACCAGTTTCCATTAATGGATTGAAGGTAGGCAAAGTTAAATCTGTAGATTTTACTGATGATGGAACTGCTAACTTGGTGGTTACTTTAGCTATAGAATCTGATTTTGAATTTTCTATAAATAGTAAGGTCCAATTGTATGATGCTAGTTTGTTAGGCGGTAAGGGAGTAAATATTCTCCCAGCTTTTGACAATGGTGAAATAGCCAAATCTGGTACTTATTTGACTGGGGTTTCATCAGATCAAGGTATATCTGGTATGATCGACAAAAAAATAAAACCCATTCAAGATCAAGTAGAAAATGTTATGAGTAATGCAAATTCTGTCCTTGGGAACGTTAATGGTATACTTGACTCAATTCAACTCAATGCTACTTTACTAAAACTTAATCAAACACTCACCTCATACAAACAGACATCAGATTTACTAAACGAAATGTTAGTTTTAAATAAGGATACACTAACTGCAACACTTTCTAATTTAAAACAAATATCAAGTAGTATTGATCGCGATACTTTGTCGAATGTTATCCATAACCTAAGTAAGTCATTAACTAGTCTAAACCTTATTTTAAATCAAATGAATAGTGGAAATGGTACTTTGGGCAAGTTATTGAATGATGATAACATGTATCAAAATCTAGAAGGTGCCACAAAACAACTAGAGGCATTGCTTCAAGATTTTAAATTAAATCCAGAACGATATATACACGTATCTGTTTTTGGAAAGAAAACAAAACCATATGATGCAGCTTCTAATAAAGAAAATGATAATTAATGGCATATATTTCTAATATTCTATTTGCATTGCTCCTAATTTCTGGAATTGGTTTTTTTGTTTATAACATTAAATCGCTTATAGCTAATATTAAATTAGGAAATGTTGTTGCGCCTATATCACACAAAAGTGAGCGTTTAAAAAACATGTTGTTAATTGCATTTGGTCAATCTAAAATGATAAAACGACCAGTAGCAGGTATTCTTCATATTATTGTTTATTTAGGGTTTATTATTATCAATATAGAGGTTATAGAAATCATTATTGATGGCTTATTTGGAACTCATCGTATATTCAGTGGTTTGGGGTTTCTTTATGGTTTTCTGATAAACTCTTTTGAGGTTTTAGCAATTTTAGTGCTCTTTAGTGTTTTAATTTTTTGGCTCAGACGAAATGTTATAAAAATTAAAAGGTTTTTGAATCCTGAAATGCAAGGATGGCCGAAATCAGATGGAAATTATATTTTATACTTCGAGGTTGTTTTGATGATGCTTTTTCTTCTTATGAATGCTACTGATTCTGATTTTCAGGCTAGTAATTCAGGTAATGTAATTAGTCAATTCATATATCCTTTTTTTAATAATATTGATCAATCTAACCTAAATATTATTGAGCGTGTTTGTTGGTGGCTTCATATTTCAGGTATTTTGGTGTTTTTGAATTATCTATATTACTCAAAACACCTTCATATTTTACTTGCTTTTCCAAACACCTACTTAGGTAGTATTTCACCCAAAGGACAATTTGATAATCTTAGTTCAGTTACTAATGAGGTTAAACTAATGTTAGACCCTAATGCAGATCCTTATGCAGACACTGATAATAATGATGCAGTATCAAAATTTGGTGCTAGTGATGTTTTTGATTTGAACCAATTACAGTTATTAAATGCCTACACTTGTACTGAATGTGGAAGATGTACTAGTGTTTGTCCGGCCAACCAAACTGGCAAACAATTGTCACCTCGAAAGATAATGATGGATACGAGAGATCGTCTTGAAGAGGTAGGTAAGAATATAAGAAAAAATAGTGGTGCGTTTAAAAATGACAATAAGCAGTTACTAGATAATTACATAAAAAGAGAAGAACTTTGGGCTTGTACATCATGTAATGCTTGTGTTGAAGAATGCCCCGTAAGTATAAATCCACTATCCATAATCATGGATATGAGACGTTATTTGGTAATGGAGGAATCATCTGCACCTGCAGAGTTGAATGTCATGATGACAAATATTGAGAACAATGGTGCTCCTTGGCCTTTTAATCAGATGGATAGGTTAAATTGGAAAAATGATTAAATACACATATTTATTTTAAACTAAAACAAATGGAAAGAGAAGAAGCAGACAAATTATTACATGATAAGGTAGAAGCTGGTGAAACAGTTAGTCCTGTGCTTCCTGCTGGAATCAAAAATTACTTAATTGACATTGATGGTACAATTACTGACGATGTACCAAATGAAGAACCAGAAAGAATGGGAACGTGTCTTCCTTTTCCAGATGCTTTAGAAACATGTAATCGCTGGTATGAAGAAGGTCATATGATTTGTTTTTTTACTTCAAGAACTGAAAATCACAGGGAGGTAACCCAAAACTGGCTTAATAAACATGGATTTAAATTTCATAGTTTACTAATGGGAAAACCTCGTGGAGGTAATTACCATTGGATCGATAATCATTTGGTAAAAGCTACTAGATACAAGGGAAAATTTACAGATTTAATTGAAAAAAATGTAAAGATTCAAGTGTTTGATGATGGCCAACACGATTAGTACAACACATTAAAATTATTTATATGAGTACAAACTTAAACGTACCCACTATGAGTGAACTTGTGGCACAAGGGATACAACCTGAAATTTTATTTTGGGTTGGTTGTGCCGGTAGTTTTGATGATAGGGCAAAAAAAATAACTAAGGCTTTTGTTAAAATATTAAACAAAGCACAAATTGATTTTGCTGTTTTAGGTACCGAAGAAAGTTGTACTGGTGATCCTGCAAAACGTTCTGGTAATGAGTTTTTATTTCAGATGCAAGCAATGACTAATATAGAAGTTTTGAATGCATATGATGTTAAACGTATAGTAACCACATGTCCACATTGCTTTAATACGCTTAAAAATGAGTACCCAGGATTAGGAGGTAAATATGAAGTAATTCATCATACACAACTTCTTAAATCACTATTAAATGAAGGCAAGTTAACTGTGGAAGGCGGAAGTTTTAGAGGTAAGAAAATAACATTTCACGATCCTTGTTATTTAGGTAGAGCCAATAATATTTATGAGGCACCAAGAGTATTAATTAAAAAGCTAGAAGCCGAGTTGGTTGAAATGAAACGCTGTAAACAAAATGGGTTATGTTGTGGAGCAGGTGGTGCACAAATGTTTAAGGAACCTGAAAATGGTAATAAAGACATAAATATTGAGCGTACAGAAGAAGCACTAGCAACTCAACCTGATGTTATTGCTGCAGGTTGCCCTTTTTGTAATACCATGATGTCGGATGGTATCAAAGCAAAAGAAAAAGAACAAGATGTAAAAGTTCTTGATTTAGCTGAAATGATTGCTGAAGCAGAAGACTTATAGCAATCTATTTTTTATTTTTAAAGCCTATAATTTCAATTTATGTTAGTAGATTTTAATAGCTTACCAGATCATTCTAGATTATGGATTTACCAATGTAATAGATCTTTTAATTCTATTGAGGCTGAGTCAATTGAATCTAAACTAATAGATTTTATTTCAAACTGGGAAGCTCACGGAAAACCGCTTTCAGCTGGTTATGATTTTCCATACAATCGCTTTGTAATATTGGCTGTAGATCAATCAATTAATGAAGCTTCAGGATGTTCTATTGATACATCAGTTAGATTTATTCAATCTTTAGAAAAAGAGTATGATGTTGATCTAATGGATAAGATGAATGTTTCGTTTAAACAAGGTGAATTTGTGGCTTATAAGTCATTAACCGAGTTCAGGAAAATGGTTAAGCAAAAGGCAGTATCCAAAAAAACTATTGTATTTAATAATCTGGTAACTAATATTCATGAATATAAGGCCAATTGGGAAGTTCCAGCAAAAGATAGTTGGCATAATAGATTTATAAAGTAATCTTTTAACCTTATATATTTCATGCGCAGTGGCCTTCTTCTTTTTTTGTTGATTATATCTCCTTTTGTTTGGGGTCAGGTCGTCAATCCTTTAAAAGCTGATGATTATAAAAACCAAATAAAGTGGGTTGATAGTATTTATAATAGATTAACTCTTAAAGAGCGGATTGGGCAACTATTCATGGTTCAAGCGTTTTCAAACAAATCAAAGTCTCATGAGAAAGAAATTGAAAATTTAATAGTAAACCACAACATAGGTGGTATTATTTTTTCAAAAGGTGGACCAATTAGACAAGCTAGACTAAGTAATCGTTTACAGAGCGTTTCAGAAATACCACTATTGATAGGCATGGATGCTGAATGGGGTTTAAGTATGCGTTTAGATTCCACATTTGCATTTCCATGGAATATGGCTTTAGGAGCTATTAAAAATGATTCTCTTATTAAGCAAACAGGAGTTCTCTTGGGTGAACATTGTAAACGCCTTGGTGTTCATTTTAATTTTGCCCCTGTAGTTGATATAAACACTAATCCTAATAATCCTATTATTGGTAATAGATCATTTGGAAGTGACAAGTATAATGTCACATTAAAAGCAAGCTTGATTATGGAAGGAATGCAATCTGTAGGTGTTATGGCAAATGCCAAACATTTTCCAGGTCATGGAGATACTGATACAGATTCGCATAAAACATTGCCAACCATTAACTTTTCAAAAAAAAGAATTAAAGATGTCGAATTATATCCATATAAAACTTTAATAAGCAATGGCCTTTCTAGTGTAATGGTTGCACATTTAAACATACCAAGTTTAGATCCTAGAGATGGTTATCCATCTTCAATTTCTAAATCCATTGTTAATGACATCCTCAAGAATGAATTACAATTTGAAGGATTAATTTTCACCGATGCCTTAAATATGAAAGGGGCTTCAAACTTTAAATCTCCTGGATTGATTGATTTAGAGGCATTTAAATCGGGTAATGATGTGCTTTTAATTTCTGAGGATATTCCTAAGGCTATTTTAAAAATCCAAGAAGCTATTTTAAGTGACATCATTTCAGAAGAAAGACTCGAGTATTCAGTAAAGAAAATACTGATGGCTAAATATAAATGTGGACTTAATGATTACAAAAGAATTAGTTCAATTAATTTAGTCGAAGATTTAAACCGATTGAAGGATGAAATTCATTATGAAAATCTTGCTGAACATGCTATAACCGTAGTTAAAAATTCAAATGAACAACTTCCTCTAAAAAATCTAATTAATAGAAAAATAGGTTATCTGAAATTAGGTGATTCAGAAGGAGATGATTTTTATAATACTTTAAGTAAATATGCTAGGATTAAAAAAATCCACGCAAAAAGATTAGATGAGTTGTTAAAAGAATCAGAACCTTATGATTTAATTATAATTGGTTTTCATAAATCTAATACTTCGCCATGGAAACCATATAAATTCAATGCTAAAGAACGTGCCTGGTTGCATGAATTATCCAGAAAGAAAAAAGTCATTTTAGATATATTCACCTCACCTTATGCTTTACTTAATATACCGTCTTTTAAAAATATTGAGAGCGTTATTGTAAGTTATCAAAATAGTCCTTCCTTTCAGAAAAAATCTGCTCAGATTATTTTTGGGGGTCTTTCAGCTAAAGGTTTTTTACCTGTTCAAATAAGTAAAAAAGGTATTGTTAATAAAGGTATAGAAACACCATTTATTAATAGATTAAGCTACGCAAAACCTGAAACAGTTGGAATGAGTAGTAATTTATTAAATAAAATAGATTCTGTTGCTAATTATAGTATTCAAAAATTAATGACTCCTGGTATTCAGATATTGGTTGCTAGGGAAGGTAAGGTTATTTATAATAAAAATTTTGGTTATCATACTTATGACAAAAAGATTAGGGTAACTGACTCAAGTATTTATGATGTGGCTTCACTCACTAAAATATTGGCAACATTACCTGTAGTAATGAGTATGGAAGAAAAGAATATTTTAAATTTAGAGGATAGTCTAGCTAATTTGTTACCCGATTACAAAGACTCAAATAAATCGGGAATTACTTTAAAATCAATGTTGTCTCATTATTCAAAATTGCAGCCTTGGATTCCATTCTATCTAAAAACAATTGATAGCATTTCAAAAAAACCTTTAAAAAAGTTATATCACGACATAGAATCGGAAGATTACCCCACAAAAGTTGCTAATCAGATGTATTTAGCTAAACACTATAAGGATACAATTTATAGTACTATTAAAACCTCAGAGTTGCTTCCAAATTTAGAATATAAGTACAGTGATTTGCCCTACTATATTTTAAAAGATTATATAGAATCATACTATAATATTGATTTAAATTTATTAGTAGATCAATTATTATTTATACCAATAGGTGCTAATTATACGTCTTACTTACCGCTTAAAAAAAAATTATCAAACATAGTTCCTACAGAAGTTGATAGTTACTTCAGGCATCAAGAAATTAAAGGATATGTTCACGATATGGGAGCAGCCATGTTAGGAGGTGTTGGAGGCCATGCTGGTGTATTTAGCAGTGCCAATGATGTAGCGAAAATTATGCAAATGTATTTGAACAATGGAAAATATGGAGGAAAGACGTATTTTAGTAGTGAAACCATTGATAAATTTAATACCTGTTATTTTTGTGAAAATGAAAATAGAAGGGGAGTAGGTTTTGATAAGCCTCAGTTAATAGATGAAGGCCCAACTTGTGGATGTGTTTCTATGTCAAGTTTTGGTCACTCTGGTTTCACTGGTACATACACTTGGGCCGATCCTGATGAAGAATTAGTTTATGTTTTTATGTCAAACCGAACTTACCCAGATGCATCAAATAACTTGCTAATAAATGAAAATATTCGTACCGAAATTCAAAGATTAATATATGAGGCAATTATAGAATAATTATGAAAGTAGGTGTTGTTTGTTACCCAACATTTGGCGGAAGTGGCGTTGTAGCTACTGAATTAGGTTTAGAAATGTCTCGTCGTGGACATGAGGTTCACTTTATTACCTATAGTCAGCCTGTTAGACTGGAATTATTAAGTGCTAATGTTTATTTTCATGAGGTTAATGTGCCAGAATATAATTTGTTTCATTATCAACCCTATGAACTTGCATTATCAAGTAAAATTGTAGATATGGTTCGTAAATATGGGATTCAATTACTGCATGTTCATTACGCTATTCCTCACGCCTATGCGGCCTACATGGCAAAATCTATGCTTAAAGAATATAACATAGATCTTCCTGTTGTAACAACACTGCATGGAACCGACATTACACTTGTTGGTAAACATCCTTTTTATAAGACTGCTGTAACATTTAGTATCAATCAATCAGATGCAGTAACCTCAGTATCAGAAAGTTTAAAATTAGATACTTTAAAAATTTTTAATACCAAAAAAGAAATTAAAGTCATTCCAAATTTTATAGATACAAGCAAGCAAAATTCAACAATTATTAATTGTCAGCGCTCATTAATGGCCAATGACAATGAGATGATTTTAACACACATCTCCAATTTTAGAAAAGTTAAACGAATTAATGATGTTATTTCAATTTTTAATTTGGTGTTAAAAAAAATTCCTGCAAAATTAGTTATGGTTGGAGATGGTCCAGAACGATTGAATGCGGAGTTAATTGCCAAAAAATTAGGTATAAGTGAAAAAGTGATTTTTTTAGGAAATAGCAGTGAGATCGATAAGGTGTTATGTATGAGTGATTTATTTTTATTACCCTCCGAAACAGAAAGTTTTGGTTTAGCCGCATTAGAGGCAATGGCTTTTAGTGTTCCAGTTATTTCTAGTAACACAGGTGGTATCCCAGAAGTTAATATTCATGGCAAATCGGGTTTTTTAAGTCCAGTTGGTGATGTAGAATCTATGGCGAATAATGCAATTCAAATGCTTTCAGATTCTAGACTTCACGAAAGTTTTAAAAGCAACGCAAAGGCAATTTCAAACGAATTTGATATTCATAAAATTGTTCCTAAGTATGAAGATTTATATCAATCTGTTTTAAAATAAAATGATCAATAAATCTGATTTACTAGCTCTTGGAAATCTATTAAAAGGAGATCTTTTTATTGATGATTTACATAAACGACTTTATGCCACTGATGCATCTGTTTATCGTATACTTCCATTAGCAGTTGTTTGTCCCAAAGTAGCCGATGATATTATTACTGCTATTAAATTTGTGACAAAACATAATATCTCACTGATCCCGAGAACTGCTGGGACCTCTTTAGCTGGTCAGTGTGTGGGTGAAGGCATAATTCTTGATTTTTCAAAATATTTCAATGCAATTATTGATTTTAATGAAAAAGAAAAAACAATAACAGTTCAACCTGGAATTGTTAGAGATGAACTGAATCTTTTTTTAAAACCTTATGGACTATTTTTTTCACCAAATACATCAACATCAAATCGTTGTATGATAGGAGGGATGGTTGGTAATAATTCATCAGGATCAACTTCAATTAAATACGGCGTTACACGTGACAAAGTTATTGGTATTGAAGCCATATTGTCTGACGGATCTATGGCTTATTTTAGTTCTTTAAGCGAGGTTGAATTAAAAGAAAAGTTTAAAAGTTCTAATTTTGAAGGACAACTATACCGTGAAAGTATTAAACTCTTAACTGGCGCAGATGTAAAAGAATTAGTTGACTTATCATATCCAAAAAAAAATATACACAGAAGAAACTCTGCTTATGCTATTGATAAACTTTTAGACAGTAATATTTTTGATTCATCTTCTAGTAACAGTTTAAATTTGTGTAATATTCTTACAGGAAGTGAGGGCACTTTAGCCATTTCAACTAAGATTAAATTAAAACTGGATAATCTTCCTCCAAAATATGAGTCTCTTGTTATTTTACATTTTAAATCTATTAGTGATTGTTTAAACGCTGTCAACCTAGTAATGACCCATGATTTGTATTCATGTGAAATGTTGGACAAAACAATTTTAGATTTAACAAAACACAATAAACAACAACTATCTAATAGAGCTTTTCTGGTTGAGGATCCTGAAGCTATTTTGATGTGTGAGTTAAGAGCCAATTCAAATAATGAACTTCATGAACAGCTTCAACTGTTTTTACATGATATAAAATCAAATTCAAATGCTTTTGCTTATCCCGTTTTAAATGGCTCAGAAATAGACAAAGCCATTGATTTAAGAAAAGCAGGTCTAGGGCTTTTAGGTAATATGATTGGTGATCATAAGGCGGTAGCCTGTATAGAAGACTCAGCAGTATCTTTGGAAGATTTACCAGCGTATATAAATGAATTTTCATTATTAATGAAACGCTTTAATCAAAAACCTGTTTATTATGCTCATGCAGGTGCTGGTGAATTACATTTGAGACCTGTATTAAATTTGAAGTCACCTTCAGATGTCCAACAATTTAAGTCTATTACTAAAGAATTAGCTAAACTGGTTAAAAAATATAATGGATCGCTTTCAGGTGAACATGGCAATGGAATAGTAAGGTCAGAGTTTATTCCTTTTATGCTTGGAAACGATGTTTATGAAATTTTAAAACATATAAAATATTTGTTTGACCCTAAAAATATTTTTAATCCTGGTAAAATAATAGATGCTGCTCCAATGGATTCTAATTTTAGAACCGATATAACTAAATCTGTTAAAGTTGTTAATACCATGATGGATTTTTCTGAATCTGGAGGTATTTTAAGAGAATCAGAAAAATGTAATGGATCTGGGGATTGTAGAAAATTAGAAGCTTTTGGAGGGGTAATGTGTCCCAGTTTTAGAGTCACCAAAGATGAAAAACACACTACTAGAGCTAGAGCAAATGCACTCAGAGAATACTTATCTGAAAATAATTCTAAAAACGTATTCAATAAAGAGGAATTAAAAACAGTTTTTGATTTATGTATAAGTTGTAAAGCATGTAAAATTGAATGTCCAAGTAGTGTTGATGTAGCTGCTTTAAAAGCTGAATTTGAATTTCAGTATAACAAATCTAACCCCCCTTCTTTAAGGACTAAAATTTTCGCATTTAATAATGAAATTAATTCAATAGTTCAACCTATTTCTAGTATTTATAATTTCTTTATAACTAATAGTTGGTCATCTAAATTGTTTAAAAAAATCTTCAATGTTGCAAAAGAAAGAAGTATTCCCAAAGTTTCAAGTATAACTTTAAAAAACTATATAAAAAACAATAATAATAAGTGTTTTGATAATAGCTTATCTAGAGAAGTTTATCTGTTTATTGATGAATTTTCTAATTATTTAGATACATCAGTAGGAATTGATACATTACATTTATTGAACAAATTAGGATATAAAGTAAAGACTTTAAATAACAAAGCATCTGGAAGGGCATTAATTTCTAAAGGGTTTTTGAATCAAGCTAAGGTTGTTGTAGATTTTAATGTCGCGTTGTTTAAAAATCATATTAAAACAAGTTCGCCTTTGATTGGTATAGAGCCTTCTGCTATCTTAAGTTTTAAAGATGAATATTTGAGACTTGCAAAAGATAAGGATGGGGCTAAATCAATAGCCAAGCACACTTATACTGTTGAAGAATTTATTGCTAATGAATTTAATGAAGGTCATATAAAGTCAACTTCTTTTACTATGAAGCCAAAACGTATTAAAATTCATGGTCATTGTCATCACAAAGCTATTGGAAACATTAATGCTTTGAAAGCTATTCTTGAAATACCTGAAGGTTTCAAAGCAGATATTTTACCATCTGGATGTTGCGGCTTGGCTGGTGGTTTTGGATATGAAAAAGAACACTACGGAATTAGCATGAAAATGGGGGCTTCATTATTTTCATATGTAAATAAATATAAAAAGGAAACCGTAATTGTAGCAAATGGAACAAGTTGCAGACACCAAATTAGTGATGGAACAAATGTAAAAAGTTATCATCCTATAACGATTTTAAAACAAGCGTTAGAAGTTTAACTTTCTAAGTCACTTACAGTAACAGCCGCAATTAAATCGTTTAATTCAATTTCATTATCATCGTCATCAATAGAGAACCCCTTTAGTTTATCTGAATCGTAACTATACATTCTCCATCGCTTAAACTGGTATTCTAAAGCAGTACAATTTTCAATCCAATCTCCAGAATTCATATAAGTTGTTTTAATTCCATTGACATTTCGAGTCATAATTTTTGGTTGATGAATATGGCCACAAACTACATAATCGAAATTATTTTCAACAGCTAACTCAGTTACCACATTTTCAAAATTACTTATAAATTTTACGGCCCCTTTAACCGAATTTTTAATCTTTTTAGAAAGTGAGTATTTATCTTTACCAATTTTTATTAAAAACCAGTTTATTAAGCTATTTAATAAAATTAAAAAATCGTAGCCCCAGCCACCTAATTTAGCAATCCATTTTGCATTTTGAATTGATAAATCAAAAACATCTCCATGAAAAAACCATGTTTTTTTTCCATCTAAATCACAAATGTACTTATCAACAATTGAAAGCTTTCCAATTTTGGTTTTACTAAATTTTCTCAACAGCTCATCGTGATTACCAGTTATGTATATAATTTCAATACCCTCGGAAGCAAATGATATCAGTTTTTTTAGAATTTTTAAATGAGACTTTGGAAAATAATGTTTTTTAAATTGCCAAATATCTATAATATCGCCATTTAATATTATTTTCTTAGGCTCAATACTATTTAGATAATTTAAAAGTTCTTTAGCTTGGCAACCAAAAGTGCCAAGATGAACATCCGATATAACAACTATTTCAACTTTACGTTTTATTTTCAATTTGTTAGTTTTTATCAAATTAAAACGATAATCTTTAATTCATAGTTAGTTAAAGATTATCCATTTGTAAATATTTGTTAATTATGTATTTACAACTTAACATAAAACCTACTTGCTAATTGGTTTTAAATAATTTAAAATTTACATTAGCTAAAAAATAATATCATGGCCGGTAATTCCTTTGGTAACTTATTTAAAATTTCAACTTTTGGTGAATCTCACGGTAAAGGATTGGGAGGTGTTATTGATGGCTGTCCACCCGGTATTACAATAGATTTAGAGTTTATCCAAAACGAATTGAATAGAAGGAAACCTGGTCAGTCAAAAATAGTAACTCAAAGAAAAGAGCCTGATTCTGTTGAATTTTTTTCTGGAATTTTTGAAGGGAAAACTACTGGTACACCAATTGGTTTTATAATTTATAATACCAATCAAAAATCCAGAGATTACGACCACATAAAAGACGTTTACAGGCCTAGTCATGCAGATTTTACCTATGAAAAAAAATACGGTGTACGTGATTACAGAGGTGGCGGAAGAAGTTCGGCTAGAGAAACTGCATCACGAGTAGTGGCAGGAGCTATAGCTAAACAATTTCTCTCAGAAATTAAAATAAATGCTTATACTTCAACTGTTGGCCATATAAAACTAGATAAATCATATCAAGAACTGGATTTAAGTGCTGTTGAATCAAATACTGTAAGGTGTCCAGATCAAGATACTGCAGAACAAATGATAGACTATATTTCTAAAATTAAAAAATCTGGTGATACTGTTGGTGGTATAATTAGTTGTGTCATTCAAAACGTTCCTGCAGGTCTTGGCGAGCCTGTATTTGATAAACTTCATGCTGAATTAGGAAAAGCAATGCTTTCAATTAATGCAGTAAAAGGTTTTGAATATGGTAGTGGCTTTATGGGTGCATCTTTGAAAGGGAGTCAACATAATGACTTGTTTAATGAAGATGGTAGCACTAAAACTAATATGTCTGGAGGAATACAAGGTGGAATAAGTAACGGAATGGATATTTATTTTAATGTTGCTTTTAAACCTGTAGCTACACTTATCCAAAAACAAGATGCCTTGAATTCCAAAGGAGAAATTGTGGAAATGCAAGGTAAGGGACGTCATGATCCATGTGTTGTTCCCAGAGCAGTACCAATAGTAGAAGCCATGGCTGCATTAGTTTTAGCAGATGCCGTTTTATTGAATCAATCTATTATCAAATAATTTTAATGAGAAAAATAGCTCTACACTGGAGAATTCTCCTGGGCATGGTTTTGGGAGTATTATTTGCCATAACTATGGTACAATTTGAATGGGGAAAATCTTTTGTTATTGATTGGATCAAACCGTTTGGAACAATTTTCATTAACGTCCTAAAGCTGATTGCTGTTCCTTTAATTCTAGCTTCATTAATTAAAGGTGTCTCAGATTTGAAAGACTTATCAAAACTTTCTTCTATGGGTTCAAAAACCATAGGGATTTATATTGTTACAACATTAATTGCTGTATCAATAGGTATAACATTAGTTAACATTGTTAAACCTGGTAATTCAATTTCGGAAAAAACTAGAAAAGAGTTGGTTGTAAATTACCAAGGTGCTACCAATTCAAAAATCATAGCTGCTGAGAAACAAAAAGAGGCTGGTCCACTTGAAGCGCTAGTTAACATTGTACCAAGTAATATTTTCAACGCTGCCAGTAATAATGGTAATATGCTTCAAGTTATTTTCTTTGCTATTTTTTTTGGTATTGGTATAATTCTTATTCCAGAAGAGAAATCCAAGCCTGTAAAAGCCTTTTTCGATGGTGTTAATGAGGTTATTTTGAAAATGATAGATATTATAATGTTAAGTGCTCCTTTTGGTGTATTTGCATTGTTAGCTGCTTTAGTTGTTGAATCTCCTAGTTTGGATTTATTTAAGGCTCTTGGGTGGTATGCATTGTGTGTTATATTTGGATTATTATTAATGATTGTAGTATATATTTTACTGGTTTACACAATCACTAGAAAATCACCTTCTTTTTTTATTAATGGAATTTCACCTGCTCAGTTACTAGCATTTTCAACTAGCAGCAGTGCTGCAACATTACCAGTAACTATGGAACGTGTAGAGGAACATCTAGGTGTAGAAGAGGAGGTTTCAAGTTTTGTTTTACCAATTGGTGCTACTATAAACATGGATGGTACAAGTTTATACCAAGCTGTAGCTGCAGTTTTTATTGCGCAGGCTTTTGGAATGGATTTAAGCTTTAGTGTACAATTAGGTATAATTGCAACAGCAACTTTGGCTTCTATAGGAAGTGCAGCAGTTCCTGGAGCTGGAATGGTCATGTTAGTCATAGTTTTAGCTCAAGCTGGTATCCCTGAAGCAGGGTTGGCATTAATTTTTGCTGTTGACAGACCGCTTGACATGTGCAGAACAACGGTTAATGTTACTGGTGATGCAGCGGTTTCTATGATAATTGCTAAAACAATGGGTAAATTAGGTAAACCTAAAAGTAAAGAATGGGATGATCATTTAGATTAAAATGATTAATCAAGAAATTTATGTCTAATTTCAATTGGAGGAATTGGGCATTGTTCATATTTTCCAAAAACCTTGTATCGTCTCTTAGCAACGTTATCGTAAAAAAAATCTCTTATAGATTTTGGAATGATTTCTAAAATTCTACAAAACCATGTTGGATAATTCAAAATTGCAAAGATTTTTATAACAGCATCAGATTTGTAGTATATTTTTTTACTATTATCAATAAGAACAATAGAATCAATTTGTTGTACTAATTTATCATGAAAACTAACTGCTGTTTGAGATTGGAGGGCACTAAACCTGATGATATCTTTTTTGTCTTTATTTATAATGAACTTTGCAAAACTATTGCAAAGAACACACACGTCATCAAAAAGAACTATATGATTATTATTAGAATTCATTTAATTATGGCTTATATAAGTTCTAGTTTGTCAAGTGAAACATTTGTTGTAAAAATGCCATAATTTACGATGACTTTATTTTTTTCAATTCGATCTATAGTCCCAACAGACTTACTGTCTATTAGTCTTACACGATCTCCAACCTTAAGTTTTACTTTAGGTTTGCTTTTTTCAATTTTACTTAATACTGTTTGTTTTTTCGTTGTACGAATCTTTTCAACCACTTTCGTTACTTCTTTGTTAATTGCTTTACTTTTTTGTTCTTCTATTTTTTGTTCCTTCTTTGAAATCTTTTTTCGCTTTGAATTTTCAATAGCAACAATTTTGAGAAAATCAGTAATTAAAGATTTTTTCTTTTTGTCTTGAAAAAAAGTATTTGAAATTTGATCAATTTTTTTTCCTAAATGGATAAGTCTTTGGTTGTAGTCATAAAGTTCTTGATAGCTTTCAAGTTTTTTTTGGATTTTTAAATTAATTGCTTCGAATTTATCAGTCTCAGCAATTTTTTTAATTTCGTTTTTTCTTAATGATTGTTGGGTTTTTTCAAGTTTTGTTCTCTCTTTTTGCAGTTTAGTAATAGTTTTATCAAATCTAACCTTACCTCTTTCAACTTTTTTCTTTGCTTTATTAATTAAACTGAAGGGTATACCATTTTTTTGTGCTACTTCAAATGTAAATGAGCTTCCAGCTTCACCTAAAACTAATTTATACTCGGGGATTAACTTTTTTTCATCAAAACGCATGTTAGCATTTGTTATATGTGGTAACTCATTAGCAAGTAATTTTAAATTAGTATAGTGGGTTGTAATTATACCATAGGCATTACGTTCGTAAAATTCTTCTAAAAATGTTTCTGCTAAAGCGCCACCAAGTTCAGGGTCTGATCCTGTTCCAAATTCATCAATTAGGAATAGGGTATTGGCTTTACATTTTTTTAAAAAATAATTCATTTGTTTTAATCTGTAACTATAGGTACTCAGGTGATTTTCTATTGATTGATTATCTCCTATATCTGTAAGAATATTATCGAATAAACAAATATCACTTTTTTCATGTACTGGAATTAAAATACCTGATTGAAGCATAATTTGTAATAATCCTATTGTTTTTAGAGTAATACTTTTACCACCAGCATTTGGGCCTGAAATAACAATAATTCGATTGGATTCGTTGAGATGAATGGTCTGTGGAAATGTCTTTTTCCTTTCGTCTTGGTTTTTAGTTAAAAGTAAAGGGTGAAAAGCATCTTTTAAAAAATAGTTTTTATTGTTATTTATTAAAGGTTTAATGCCATTTATGGTTACTGCATATTTAGATTTAGCAAATATTGTATCTATTTTAATGAGCAAGTCTTGATAAGAGACTAAATCAGAAGTATAAACAGCTATTTTGGAGGTAAGTTTCTTTAAAATTTTGAGAATTTCTTTTTTTTCTTCAACCTCACTATTTTTAAGTTCTCTGGTTATTTTATGTGTAGTTTCGGGCTCTATAAATACAATACTACCAGTTTTACTGTGGCCAAGAACAGTTCCTCTTACTTTTCGTCTATTCATCGCCTTTACAGCCAAAACACGATTATTATCTATAACACTTTCTCTAATGTCATCTAAAAAATTTAAATTATTATAATAGGTAAGAGCACTACTAAAACTTTTGTTTATTTGGCTTCTAAGTGCATTTATGAGTTTTCTAATGGCATGTAATTCAGGAGAAGCATTATCTCTAACTTCACCATATTTGTCAAGGATTTCATCAATTAATAGCTGTATTTGATCATTAGTATCAACAAGAGAACACAATTCATTAAGTTTTGGGTAATAAGTTTGAAATTTATTTATAAACTTAATTAACTCATTTGAAGTTATAGAGATACTTCTAATCTTTTTAAAGCTATTGGCTTCTAATACATACTCTTCAATTTTTAAACATTTTATTTCAGTGTTTATATCATCAAAGTAGTGATTAGGAATTGTGTTTTCATTTTCAAATGATGACAAATATTCATTTGTATAGTGGAGTTCTTTTAACAAATTTGCTTTATTTGCTAATGGCCTAATTTTTAAAATAGCCTTATTACCAAGATCTGTCTCACAAAAGTTAGATATTTGCTTAAGCACATCATTGAACTCTATATCATGAAGTGTGTTTTGATTAACAGATACCATTAATAATTAATTTTATATATAATATTACAAATCTAAGGCGTAAGCATGAAATAATGAGTTTTGATAGTCTAAAAAGTACGTTAAAAAATAAAAGTTGGTCGACTCTTCTAAACCCTGAATTTGAAAAATTATATTTCAAAGACATAGAATATTTAATAAATCAAAATTATAACACAAAAATTTGTTATCCACCATACAATGATATTTTTAATGCTTTTAATTTATGCGATTATCAAAATTTAAAGGTTGTTATTTTGGGCCAAGATCCTTATCATCAACCTTTACAAGCAAATGGATTATCATTTTCTGTTAATGAAGGTGTAAAACATCCTCCGTCTTTGATAAATATTTTTAAAGAGCTTAAAGACGATATTGGTATTAATATACCTTTATCTGGTTCTCTTGATAAATGGGCTAAACAAGGCATTTTACTTCTCAATTCAATATTGACTGTTGAAAAAAACAAACCTTCAAGTCATAAGTCTGTTGGGTGGTTAACATTTACAAAATCTATAATTTCAAAAATTAATAACGAAAATGAGTATGTAATATTTGTTTTATGGGGTGGTTATGCACAAAAGTTTAAAACATTAATAGATAATAATAAACATGACATAATATTAGCTGGTCATCCATCTCCATTAAGTGCCAATAGAGGTTATTGGTTTGGAAACAAAACTTTTAGTAAGGTTAATGCTCTGTTGAAACAGCGTTTTCTTGATGAAATTGACTGGACGGTGGATTGAAAATGGAATTATTGCCTTCAAATTTTAGGAAACGTTTTTTCTGGTATTTAGAAATAGACTTTGAAGATTTATTACAACTATATTTTAATAAAATAAAGTTAATAAATACCAAAAACGATATAATAGAAATAAAGTAAATCACGTGGTTTGGTTTGGTTAGTTATCAATATAACGTGTTAAAATTAAACTTATTATAAGAGAAACACAATAATTTATAATTAATTTACTAATTCAGGGTATGAGGCTATATCTGAAATTATTTCACTAAGCATTAATTTTTTTTGGATTTCAATTATCTCTTTTTCAGATGGTTTTTTTTGAGACCAGTTTGTTAATTTCAACCAATTAGTTACATCTTTATTATTCAAGTCGTAACATTTTGATAAAGTTTGATCTATATTAATGATATTTTTAATGCTCTTAGTAATTGAATTTATAGTATTTAATAATGGTTCAATTACATTATTGTTTTTTTTGAGAAATTGATTTGTTGACGCAATCATGAAACACGGCCAAGGTGTAGCACAATCTCCTAATGACCTGAAGGTCTTTTTATCAACATATGGCTTTGTTGTAAATTTTTCCCATAAAAAATAATCTGCTGTACCATTAGAAAGCGCATTAACACCTCCATGAATATCGTTAACTGTTTGAAATTTTATATCACTTTTGATATCCCATTTGTTATTAATAGCGTTAACATATGTCATTAAATGAGAACCTGAACCCATTCTACTAATTGCAGCAGTTTTGCCTTTCAGGTCTTTTATATACTTAAAATTAGAATTATAAGACACATGGACTCCCCATAATAAAGGAGATTCTACGTAAGTTTGAATAATTTTTGATGGATTTCCTATAATTATGTCTTTTATTATGCCTTCAGTTAAAACTATTGCAATGTCTAGTTGATTTGACCTTAAATCTTTACACATATCACCAGTACCTCCAGGATAATCTTTCCAATTTAGATCAATTCCTTTCGATTTAAATAATTCATTTTCTATACCAAAATGCCAAGGGTAATTAAAATGTTCGGGGACACCTCCTATATTAATTTTTTCCATTTTCGGTTAAAATATTTAGTGCTAATTGAATTAAATTATCAACCGTTTCATTTGGAGATTTACTGAATGTTTTTGTTGCTCTATTTGCGAGGATTGCATTTAATGAAATGGACTTGTGTCCTAAAAGTCTTGAAAGTCCATAAATGCCTGATGTCTCCATTTCCAAATTTGTAATTTTTTGTCCATTAAAGTTAAATTGAGTTAATTTATCATTTAACAGACTATCACTTAAAGGAATTCTTAATTGTCTACCTTGAGGACCATAAAAACCGACATTAGTTGCAGTAATTCCTTTACTTATAGCATTATCTTTACAAAATAATTTTAATAAGCTTTCATCTGATTTAATAACATATGGATTGGCTTTTTCTGAATTCCAATCGGTTTGTTCCATAACAGCATTAGAAAAATCAACTTCGTTAATGTCTTTAGAATCATAAAATGGAAGCAAATTATCAAATCCTATTGCTAGTTCACTAGCAATAAAACTATCTACAGGAATATTTGGTTGAATAGTACCTGAAGTCCCAATTCTTATAATATTTAATGATTTTAAATTTTGCTTTACTGAACGTGTTTTAAAATCAATATTTACTAAAGCGTCTAGTTCATTAAGCACAATATCAATATTATCTGTTCCAATACCAGTTGATATTACGGTGATTCTATGACCATTAAAAACTCCAGTATGTGTTTTAAATTCTCTTTTATGAATTTCAAAATCAATTATGTCAAAATATGACGATACATGATCAACTCGATCTGGATCACCTACAGTAATTACTGTATCTGCCAAATGCTCAGGTAAAAGATTTAAATGGTATATACTACCATCATCATTTAATATCAATTCAGATTCTTTAAAAAACATGAAATTATCCGCCAACGCGTTTTGTATTAAAGCCAAGGTTATTAAGAATTTCCATTATCTCATTTCTGTAGTCGCCCTGGATAATAATTATTTCTTTTTTAAATGCCCCACCAACACTTAATGACTTTTTTAATAAAGTGGTGAGTTGTTTAAAATCATCATTTGCACCATTGTATCCCTCAATAATAGTAACGGGTTTACCTTTTCGTTTTTCGTATTTACAAACTAAAGGATCATCTTGAAGCCATAAGCCTTCGTTATCATTACTCAGATTTTCAGTGGTATTATCTGTTTGGTGCTCTGGAAATAATTGTTTTAATTGATCTTGTAAATCCATTATTTTTTGATCAAACCTAATTCGATTAAGCGCTCATTTAAAAACTCACCTGCAGTAGTATCACTAAATTTTTTAGGATTATTTGAGTCGATACAACTTTCAAGTACATCCAATTTCATTTCACTAATTGGGTGCATGAAAAAAGGTATTGAAAACCTAGAGGTGCTCCACAATTCTTTAGGTGGATTTATAACTCTATGGATGGTTGATTTAAGTTTGTTATTAGTATGTCTAGATAACATGTCGCCAACGTTTATCATTAATTCATCATCTTCTGCAATAGCATCGATCCAGTCTCCTTTATGATTTTGAACTTGAAGACCTCTCCCTTGAGCTCCCATTAGCAAAGTAATTAAGTTAATATCACCGTGGGCAGCTGCTCTTACAGCTTCTTTTGGTTCAGAAGTAATAGGAGGGTAATGAATAGGTCTTAAGATCGAATTTCCATTATGAATAAACTTGTCAAAATAATTTTCTTCTAAATTTAAATGAAGCGCAAGTGCTCTTAGAACATATTTTGCTGTTTCTTCTAACTTTTTGTAAGCTTCTTTACCAACTTCATTAAATTCAGGGAGCTCTAGAACATTAACATTTTTAGGATACTCAGATGCAAGTTTTGGGTTATTGTCAACATATTGTCCAAAATGATAAAATTCTTTTAAATCGCCTTCTTTTTTTCCTTTAGCACTTTCTTTACCGAAAGAAACATAACCCCTTTGTCCACCAATTCCTTCAATTTCATATTTTCGTTTCGTTTTAACAGGAAGATTGAAAAAATTTTTAATTTGTTTGTATAAATTTTTTATCAATTCATCTTCCAAAAAATGTCCTTTCAAAGCTACAAATCCAATTTCTTCATAAGCATTACCAATAGCTTTTACAAAAGCTAATTTTTTATTTGGATCGTCTGATATAAAATCAGAGAGATTTACACTTGGTATTCTATTCATAAACTTATTGTTTGTTGCAAAGGTAATACATTATATAAATTTTATTTTAATCGATTAATTATAAACCGAATAATTAGATAATTCATATTTTTTCTCTTTAAATTTATTAAAATTTGACCTTTTACCTATGGATAACATATCAAATTCATCTTCATTACCTACATCAGAAATTGATAAAGAAGACTTAATCGGTCTATACAGTAACATGCTTTTATCAAGAATGATTGAAGAAAAAATGTTGATTTTACTTCGTCAAGGTAAAATTTCAAAATGGTTTTCTGGAATTGGCCAAGAAGCAATATCAACTGGTGTTTCAATGGCTTTGAATGATGATGAATTCATTTTACCTATGCATAGGAATTTAGGGGTTTTTACTTCAAGAAATATTGATTTAGTTCAACTATTTGCTCAATGGCAAGGGAAAAAAGAAGGTTTTACAAAGGGTAGAGATCGTTCTTTTCATTTTGGAAGTATATCTAATGCCATTGTTGGAATGATTTCGCATTTAGGACCTCAATTAGGTGTTGCCTGTGGTATAGCTTTGGCTGATCAATTGAATAAATCTCAAAAAATTACAGCTGTTTTTACAGGTGATGGAGGTACAAGTCAAGGTGATTTTCATGAAGCATTAAACATAGCATCTGTATGGAATTTACCTGTTTTATTTTGTATTGAAAACAACGGATATGGGTTATCAACAGCTATTAACGAACAATATAACTGTAAAAATTTAGCTGACAGGGGTGTGGGTTATGGAATGGAATCTCACGTTATTGATGGTAATAATGTGAAAGAAATTTTTAGTATGGTTAAAAAAATATCAAATGATTTACGTACTAACCCCAGACCTGTCTTGTTGGAATTTAAAACATTTAGAATGCGAGGTCACGAAGAGGCCAGTGGCACAGATTATGTTCCTAAAGAATTATTTCAGTTTTGGACAAAAAAAGATCCTTTAACTTCTATAGAAAATGATCTTTTGGAAACTCATGTTTTTAACAAAAATTATATTGAAGAACTTAAATTAACTCATCAGCAAAAAATTGATACTAGTTGGGAAAAAGCATTATCATACTCAGAAATTATACCAGATGCAAAAGAAGAACTTGATGATATTTTTAAACCATCAGATGAATCTGTTCAATTTAGTGATATTAATAAAGCGGATCACAAAGAATTAAGATTAGTTGATGCTATTTCAGAGGCTCTAGACTTGTCTCTAGCGAAACACAATAATCTGTTGATAATGGGCCAAGATATAGCTGAGTACGGAGGAGTTTTTAAAGTAACTAAAGGGTTTTTAGAGAAATTTGGTAAAGATCGTGTTAGGAATACACCACTCTGTGAATCGGGTATAATAGAAGTAGCAATGGGGCTTTCTATTGCAAATTTTAAAAGTATTGTTGAAATACAATTTGCTGACTTTGTAAGCTCAGGATTTAACCCTATTGTTAATTATCTCGCAAAATCTTATTACAGATGGAAACAAAATGCTGATGTTGTAATTCGTCTTCCTTGTGGTGGTGGAGTTAATGCCGGGCCATTTCATTCTCAAACAAATGAATCGTGGTTTACTAAAGTACCCGGATTGAAAGTTATATATCCCGCGTTTCCAATTGATGCTAAAGGATTATTAAATGCAGCAATCAATGATCCTAATCCCGTCTTATTTTTCGAGCATAAAGCACTTTATCGCTCAACGAAGCAACAAGTTCCTGTAAGTTATTACACAACTCCCATTGGAAAAGCATCCAAGATTTCTTCTGGAAACGATATGACAATTATAACGTACGGCTTAAGTGTGCATTGGGCATTAGAAATATTAAATAATAATAAACATATTGATGCTGATTTAATTGATTTAAGAACATTAAGCCCTTTGGATTTTCAAACGATTGTTAGTTCAGTTTCGAAAACAAATAAAGTTATTATATGTCATGAAGATACGCTTAATAATAGTATAGCCTCCGATATTTCAGCTCATTTAACAGAATATTATTTTGATCATCTAGATGCACCTATTATGCGTATTGGAAGTATGAACACACCAATACCTTTTAACTCAAATCTTGAAAAACAATACTTGTCTAAAAATGAATTTGAAACAGCTATCTTGAAGCTTCATCGCTATTAATTTTAATAGTTATTAACATTTTTTGATAAAAATTTAATTAAAGTTGCTTAAAATTGACTGTTTATACGCTTTATAGTTTTAATTTTGTGGCGTTTTAAATTGTAGAATGTCTCAACTTTTAGAATTACATAAAACTCAAACTAAGCACTTATACGATTATCAGTTACATGATTTGAATCGTATTTTTGATGTAATTCAACAGCACCCTGATCAGTATAATTTATTATATCAACTTCCAACAGGGGGAGGTAAAACTGTTATTTTTTCTGAGATTGTAAGGAGATATATAAATCAAAACAAAAAGAAAGTAGTAATACTAACACATCGTATTGAATTATGTAAACAAACTTCTAAAATGCTTACAGGCTTTAATGTTAATAATAAAATTATTGACAGTAAAGTTAAAGAGTTAAAAGATCAAGACCAATACCAGTGCTTTGTTGCAATGGTAGAAACATTAAATAATAGGCTTAATGATGACAAATTAGAGCTCAATAACATTGGACTAGTAATTATTGATGAAGCCCATTATAATTCTTTTAGAAAGCTATTTAAATTTTTTAAGTCGTGTTTTATTCTTGGAGTAACTGCGACTCCTTTAAGTTCTAATATCAAGCTTCCTATGAATGATAATTATAATAGGTTAATAGTAGGAGATGATATTTCAACACTTATTCAAAAAGGATTTTTAGCTGTTCCTGAGGTCTACAGTTACGATGTTTCTCTAACTACTTTAAAAATTGGAATTAATGGAGATTACACTGTAAAGTCATCGGAATCTTTATACTCCAATAGTTTAATGCAAAACAAACTTTTGTTTGCTTATGAGGAAGTTTCCTTAAATAAAAAAACTTTGATTTTTAATAATGGTATCAATACCTCCAGAGAAGTCTATTACACTTTTAAGAAAGCAGGTTATGATATTAGACACCTTGATAACACTACAAGTAAACAAGAGCGTAAGGATATTCTAAAATGGTTTAAAGAAACGCCTAACGGAATATTGACTTCAGTCAGTATTTTAACTACAGGATTTGACGAGCCTTCTGTTGAATCTGTAATTCTCAATAGAGCAACAAGATCCCTAACCTTATATTTTCAGATGATTGGTAGAGGTTCTCGTGTAACCCAAAATAAGAAATCTTTCACTATCGTCGATCTCGGTAATAACTTACTACGTTTTGGCCCATGGAATGAAAGTGTTGATTGGAATCATATTTTTAAATATCCTGAAATGTATCTTGAGAATATTAGAAATGATGAGGATATTGAAAGAGATTTTGTTTATGAAATGCCAGATCATTTAAAAAAGCGTTTCAAAAACTCAAAACTTACTGAATTTGACATGAAAGGTATTTACAAAGACGCTATAAATTCAGGAAAAAAAGCATTTACTGCAATTGAATCTTCAATTGAAAATCATTCTAAGATGTGTTTAGAAAACAGTGAAGATGTTTTTGATGCAAGAGCTCTAGCAAAAGAATTACAAGACGATATTGCTTTTAGAGTTAAACAATATTGCTATTGTATTATGAATAGTACTGACAATTACAGAGATTATTTGATTGAGGAATATAATAGAAGATTAAGATTAAGTTTTAATGGCAAATTTTAACTTTCTTTTAAATTTCATTTTGGATTAATTTTTGAAATCCATAACTTAAGTAAGTTAAATTGCTTCAATGAAATTTTTTATAATTTTAATTTTCTTTATACAAACAGTTTGTTATTCTCAAATTGATAGCCAAAATAATGGCCTTGAAATTCCTGCTGTTCCAGAGTCAAACCAAAGTAAGAGCGAAGACATAAAAAAACTACCACTTGAAAATAAGGGGTTAAGTAATACTCAAAAAAACATAAGTGGTATTCCTCTAATCAGTAATATTAAAATTAAAACTCAGGAAGAAGAGTTCTCTATGATTGATAATAATCATCTTATGGATCCTGGACAGATTTTTGAAGAGCGCTACAAGAAAAAAGCCATTGAACAAGGCTTAATTCCTCAAAGTATGAAAGATCAATTTTTAGGTGAGTACCGGAATAATGGCTCATTTGTAAATATAATTTGTAGAGATCACGGCTATTTTGATGGAGATTACGTTCAGGTTCTAGTAAATGACCAAATTGTTATACCTCGATTATTGTTAACTAATAGTTACAAAGGGTTTAACATTGAACTAAGTGAAGGAATGAATAAAATAGATTTTTTAGCGCTTAATCAAGGTGAATCAGGCCCAAACACAGCAGAATTACAAGTTTTCGATGACAATGAAGTTTTAATATCTGCCAAAGCTTGGAATTTATTAACAGGTGTAAAGGCAACAATTATGGTAGTTAAAGAAAAGATAGTTATTGAGTAATATCTATAAGTTCACCAGGACGCATAGTTTCAAGTTTATGTTCTCCTATTTTAATCCTAATTAATCTTAAAGTTGGATGACCTACAGCCGCTGTCATTTTTCGTATTTGCCTAAATTTCCCTTCATTTATAGTGATTTCAATCCATGAAGTCACCCCATGTTTTGAGTCCCTAACAAAACGTTCATGCACTTTGGGGTTAACTATTGGTTTAACTAAAGCTGATTTTGTTATATAACTTTCTTTTTTAATTGTTATTCTTACACCATTTCTAAGGTTATTAATTGCTTTTTCAGAAATAATACCGTCAACCTCTACCCAATAAGTTTTTGCTGTTTCTGAAGAGGTATAGTAGCTACTAAGTTTCCCGTTATTAGTTAGTAGAATAAGACCTTCAGATTTTTCATCTAATCTCCCTATCGCCATTAATCCGTCTGGAATATGCGACAGATCTGACAAAAGCTTTTTATTCTTTCTTCTATTTTGATTATTAATAAATTGGCTTAAATAACCAAAGGGTTTATATAGCTTAAATAATTTTATCATAATTCTTTAAGATTTTATAAACAGCACTTTTACTAATATCATTTTTTAAAAGTCTTTTGACGGTTTCAAACGGTACTCTAAAATTACAGCCACTTTTATGATTACTACATCCATATGCAGAATTACCTTTTAAAATGTTTCCTTTTTCACATTTTGGACAAATAAAATCACTTGATGTGTTTTTAATTACACACTCAACCTTAAAGTTTCCATTTAGAATTAATTTACCCTCTAATAATTCATTATTAACTTTAAAGCCTTTTAGATTTACCGTTTCCTTTTTGTTAAGTAATCTAATAAGTTGATTTTCTGAAATTTTCTTGTTGTGAACTTTAAAATCTAATTTAAATGAACAACCTGAATTGAAATTTGAACACCCATAAGCTGTTTTTCCTTTAATTAATTTTCCTTTTTTACATGATGGGCATAAATGGTCTGTAATTTTTTTATTGGATAGATTATTTTTTATTGACTTATTAGTTTTGATAGATGGTTTAGAAAGTAATTTCTTTTTCTCTAAGCGCACATCATAGACTAATTGATCAACCATTTTTTTCATACCGTTAATAAACTGTCCTGAAGAGTAAGTTCCTTTTTCAATATTTTTTAGCTGTTTTTCCCAAAGACCAGTTAACTCAGGTGATTTAAGAAGATCATTTTGAATTATACTAATAAGTTGAATGCCAGTTTCTGTTGGGTTTATTTGTTTTTTATTACGTTTTAAATATTTTCTTTTAAAAAGTGTTTCTATAATATTAGCTCTAGTTGATGGTCTACCAATGCCATTTTCTTTCATCAATTCTCGCATTTCTTCATTGTCTACTTGTTTTCCTGCCGTTTCCATGGCTCTTAAAAGCGTTGCTTCTGAATATGGTTTTGGTGGAGTTGTAGATTTTTCATCAAAAGAAGGGGAGTGGGGGCCAGATTCATTTAATTCGAAGTTAGGAAGCATGTTACTGTTTTTTTCAGTAGCATTAAAAATTACCCTCCAACCCTTGTCTATAATTTGTTTTCCTTGCGCTTTAAATTTTTCATCTTTAACCGATCCTTTCACCGTTGTTTGGGCTACTTTACAATCATCATAAAATGCAGCAATAAATCGTCTCGTAATTATATCATATACTTTATGATGTATTTCATTTAAATGTTTTGCTGACTCACCTGTTGGAATAATAGCATGATGATCTGTGACTTTTTTATCATTAAAAACCTTTGGTAATTTTTTTATGGATTTTTGTAATAAAACTTGAATTAAGTCATTATAATCAACTAATCGTGTTAAAATTGATTTTACTTTAGGATAAATGTCAGAAGAAAGATATGTTGTATCAACTCTGGGATAGGTAATTAATTTTCTTTCATAAAGTGACTGTGCAGTTTGAAGGGTTTCTTCTGCAGTGAGTCCAAATTTTGTATTACAATAGACTTGCAAACCTGTCAAATCAAATAATTTTGGCGGAGACTCTTTAGCATTTTTGTTAAGAATATCATCAATTTTAAATAATTGATTTGCAATTTTATCTGCAATAAGCTGACCACTCTCTTTGATTAAAAACCGGCCATTTACATGACTAAATTTTGTGTTCTTGTATACTGTTAGTAATTCCCAAAAGGGTTGGGGTTTAAAATTTAAAATATTTAGATGACGATCAACAACCATAGATAATGTTGGCGTTTGTACACGACCAACAGATAATACTTGTTTATTCTGACCATATTTTAGAGTATATAATCGGGTAGCATTAATTCCTAAAAGCCAATCTCCAATAGCTCTAGAGTATCCTGCATAAAATAAATTATTGTATGATTCACCGGGCTTTAAATTTAAAAATCCATCTTTAATAGCTTCAGTAGTAAGAGAGGAAATCCAAAGTCTTTTAATAGGACCTTTATAATTAGTTTTATTAATCACCCAACGTTGAATCAATTCACCTTCTTGACCAGCATCTCCACAATTTATAACTAAGGATGCTGACTTGAGTAGTGATTCAATAACACCAAATTGTTTTTTAATGCTTTGTTGGTCTACAACTTTTGTTGCAAACTTATCTGGCAACATTGGCAAATTATCTAACGACCAATATTTCCAATAGGGTTTGTAATCTGCAGGCTCATTAAGTGTACATAAATGTCCAAATGTATAAGTTACCACATAGCCATTTCCCTCAAAAAATCCATCTTTTTTATTTGAAGCTCCAAGAATATTTGCTATTTCTCTTGCAACACTAGGTTTTTCTGCGATACAAACTTTCAATGTAGTTATCAATTTTTAAAACTTATGCAAAATAAAAAATCGAAATAATAACTACCACCAAGTCACAAAACATTTTAGAAGTTGACCCGAATAAAATTTTATCCAAACCATAGGTGAAAGTTGTTTTTTGTGAAAGTTTAAAATTTTAGGATAGATTAAATCAAAAGAAATCCAATTTACATTTTCTTGAGGGGGAATGAGCCAATTATGCTTAGTTGGTATAAAAAATTTACAACTTGAATATTTTATTAATTGATTTAAATTAAGGTGAACACCAGCGATAGCATCTTGATTAATTGCATTGTAACTGATTAGCATTGAATCTTCAGGAACAAATAATTGTGCTTTTAAAATAATTCGTTGCTTTATAGATTTTGAATGCAAATCATGTTGTTCTAGTAGCTGCCGAGTTATTTTATGATGGAGCAGGGGAAGTTGATTATCTTTAAGTTTTTTAAGCTTTTGACTTAGACTATCGTTTTTATTTGGACCTATCCAGCAATTGATGAATGGTTGCTCAAGTTTATCATCAAAAAGATAAAATTTATAACTGTACTCTAAATGAAAAATGTCTTTTTCAATTTTAAATATAGCATCAATTTCACCAATAGTCTCTTGAGGTGAAGCACTAATTTGAGTATTTTTTAGTAGTAACTCGTTACCACACTCATTACTTAAAAAATGATTTATAAAGTATTCAACTTTATGACCAAGACGATGGTTTACATCTAAATTTTCATGAGTAATTTTACTGATTTTTTTCTGAGGAATTATATACTGTTCTAAATTATAAAAAGTAGGTGATGTTGAACTCCATAAATTAGGGGTATTAATTACAGACTGGTATTGCAGTTGAATATTATTCATTGGATTCTTGAAAGGTCCATACTAGAATTCTACTTTTCTTATTTCCAATGTTTAAAGGTATCGTTATGTTTTTAGCTTTGAACTTGTTTAAAATTTTATATAACGGTTTTAGATTAGCTTTTTGCGATACTAGACTAGTAAACCAGTACACCTGATTTTGATACATAACACTTTCTTTAATCATGCGCTTTATAAATAGAAGTTCACCACCATTGCACCATAATTCGTTGGCAAAACCACCAAAATTTAGATTTTTCAAATTGCCCTTTCTATTTAAGTTTTTCCATTTACGCACTGAAGCTTTTAGAGCGTCCGTTTCGGATTTGAAAAAAGGCGGATTACATACAGTGAAATAATAATATTCATCCTGATTAATGATATCTTTAAAAATTTGACCTCTGTCTACCTGATGTGTTATGGTTATATGGTCAGTTAGTTCTTTGCTTTGAGATATATTTTTATTTGCATAAAAAACAGCTGTTTCATCTGTATCAGAGCCTTTAAAATACCAATCATATATTACTGAACCCAATATTGGAAAAATACAATTAGTACCTACACCGATATCCAAACCTGAAATAGGTAGTTTTTTATTTGGAATTTTTTTTAAAAGATCATTTAAAATATGAATATATTCAACTCTTGAAGGTACTGGTGGACATAAAGCTTGATTTGGAATTTCCCAGTTTAAAATGCCGTAATATTTTTTTAAAAGCGCCTTATTTAAATTATAAACAGATTCATAATCAGAAAAATCTATACTTGGATTATTGTATTCGTTTTTAATAACATATTTAGTTAGAATAGGGGAATCAATTATAAGTTCCTCAAAATTGTATCCATCTTTATGTTTATTATTGTTATGCATATTCTATTTTACATAATATAAATTATAGCACAAATATTGAGTATATTTAGTACATCAGTTATTGGGTAATTTAAAGATAATATCAGATATAACGTTTTTAGAAATATATCATCAGACAATACTCCAAAGTTTATTTAATAGCTTAAGCTTATTATAGTAGCTATATTCTATTAGATTTTTTAAATTTTAAAGCTTCTGAACGTCCTTTTTTAAAAATCTTATTACTAGCTTTCTTTCCTCGTCTTAATGCCTTTTGTTCTTCCAAACTTAAATCATTGACTTCTTTACAAGCTTCAGAGCAACAATCATTCATTTTTTCTTTACAAGATTCACATTGAATAAATAATAGATGACATGCTTCATTAGCACAATTAGTATGCGTATCACATGGAGCGCCACACTGATGACATTGGGCAATTACATCCTCAGAAATTCTTTCACCGCGTCTTTGATCGAAAACAAAGTTTTTACCAATAAACTTGTTCTCTAAATTTTCTTGTTCTACTTGCTTTGTATAGTTGATAATTCCACCTTCTAATTGAAATACATTTTTAAAACCTTTATGTTTAAAATAAGCACTGGCCTTTTCACACCTGATACCCCCGGTACAATACATGACTAATTTTTTATCATCCTTGTATGATGATAAATCTTCTTCAATTATTGGTAAAGAATTTCTAAAAGTATCAACATCAGGTGTAATAGCATTTTTAAAGTGTCCAATTTCAGTTTCATAATGATTTCTCATGTCAACTAAAATGGTGCTTTCATCTTCAATCAATTCATTAAACATTCTAGCGTCAACATGAATTCCCTTGTTTGTAACATCAAAAGTATCGTCATTTAATCCGTCGGCAACAATTTTATCTCTGACCTTGACTTTTAACTTTAAAAATGAATCTTCATCCTCTTCTACAGCCACATTTAAACGAATATTTTCAAGAAAACTAATGGTATCTAGTTGGGCTCTTAAGTCATCTAAATTTTGAGAAGGAATAGACAGTTGCGCATTAATTCCTTCAAAGGCAACATAAATTCTACCTAAAACATCTAGCTTTTCCCACTCTTGGTACAAATGGTTTCTTAGAATTTCTGGATTACCAATTTTTGCATATTTGTAGAAAGAGATCGTAATTCTATCTTTTTCTGGTGTTGTCATTACTCTAAATTCAAAATTTGGTGCAAAGATAGAGGAAAATCAATAAATTAAAACAGATTATTAGTTTAGAGTTTTTATTAAAATCATTTTAATATTAGGCTAAATCATAAACTAAACCCAGTTTAGATTTTATAATTTCAACAATATCATTGTGATTCTTTATCCTTGTATCTATTGCCATACTATTATTACAATAAGGCTGATAAATCATAGGATTTGTTCTTGAAAATAATCCCAAAGTAGTTGTTAATGAAGCACTAGCCAAATGCATGATTCCACTATCAGCACCAATAAAAATATCCGCATTAGCAATGAAAGCCGCAATTTCTCTAACATCTTTACTGTAAAAACTTGGTGCTTTAAAATTGATTTGTGATACATTTTCAACTGGTAAAATTTCTATTATGTTATAATCATTAAATTCATTAATAAGTGAATTATAAAAATTATTCCACCAATCTTTTGAATAACATTTAGCACCTGTTGCATAGGTAAATAATAAGATTGTTTTTCCCTTTTTATTTTGAATGTATTTATCTAGAAGGACTTTGCCTTTTTCAAGCTCATCCAATGACAACTTTAAGTCTAAACATGGAACAGTGTTAGTTTTAATAGAGGATTTATCAACTAGATTTCTTAGATTGTAGACCGTGTTTTTAGCCATGTGTGAATAATCTGAAATAGAATTCTTTAGTGTTTCAATAGTGGTATTGTATAATTTATATTTTGCATTAGCTATTTTAACTGCTATTTTACCTGAAGACGATCCTTGAACGACATTGATAACTAAATCGTAAGATTTAGATTTTAGTTTAATCCAAATCCACAAGTACTTAATTATAGCTTTAAATGGTTTCCTTGGAAGCTCGTATATCGTATTAACATTTTTATATTCTGAAAATAAGATATTAGCTAAGCCCCCTTTTGCGAAAATGTCAACTTTACAATTAGGATAATTAATTGCTATTTCTTCTAATATAGGTGTAATAAGAAGTAAGTTTCCTAATCTATGATTGGGTCTGGAAATTAAAATTTTTTTGAATTCAAAACCCTCAGGTAAATCAACTGGAATTTCGTTTTTAGTTTTTATTAAGGTACTAGTTAAATAACGTGTAATTCTTCTTCTGTAGTAGTTAATTGATTTACTCATAGTTAATTAGCTTTTAATCTTCAGGATAAACACCATTGATTTCCTTGTAAACTTCATCAAAATTCGCCCTAATATAACTTTTTAATTTTTTCTTGTAGTCTTCTCTTAGCCAACTAATAAAATTATGAGTGCTCTTGCTTATACATTTTGCATAATCATTAATTCTGATGTCAATATCTTGATCTAAAATCTTTACTAATCCTAAAGCGTCATAAACATCTTCACTATTTTCAACACAGATTTTTGTGTGTTGCTCAATAGATTTTTCTAAAACAATTTTAGACGATTCTCCCCTATCAACAGCATTTAAATAAGTCATTTTAATATCAAAACTAACATCGTCTGATTTAGCAAATTGTTCTCTAATTTGTGGTGGCATTTGATGTGCAAAATTCTTTTCAATGGCCTCATCAGTCAAAAGCTTATCTGCATAGAAATTAGGTGACTTGAATATGGATTGCCAATTAATGTCTGCTCCCCAGGGACCAAATCGATAGCAATTATTACCTAAATCAATGACTTTAAACGTATTCTTTTCTTTTAAAATTCTTGACCCCCTTCCGATCATTTGAAAATAAAGCGTTAATGACTTGGTAGCTCTGTTTAATATTATCGTATTTATAGTAGGCTCATCAAATCCTGTAGTTAAAAGACTAACAGATGTCAATATGGCATCTGGTGTTTCTTTAAACCATTTTAAAATCATTGCTCTGTCTTTTTTTGAGGTCGTATTGTCTAAGTG
Source organism: Bacteroidota bacterium (assembly GCA_042091495.1). Classification (GTDB taxonomy): domain Bacteria; phylum Bacteroidota; class Bacteroidia; order Flavobacteriales; family Flavobacteriaceae; genus JBELHJ01. The sequence goes on along the minus strand of JBELHJ010000010.1, from coordinate 8,729 downwards.
AGCAATAGGAATATTTGCTGCTTTAAATGCATAGAAAACTTGAATAGATGTATTGATACCATTATTGAAAATAAGTGTTTTTTTACCTTTAGAATGGCTTTTATAAGCTTCTAATAATTTATCTAACATCGGAGAACTGGTATAAAGCTCTTCTGAAGATTTTACAGTATAGTCACCATTAGATCCTATTTCTAAGGATGTTAACCCCATGTCATATTTTATAATTTCTGGCTTAGCGAGGAAATTGTTTTCGATTAATGTTTTAATACTTTCACCTGTGATTAGCTCATTGTAATTATCATACATTGGTAAATTCTTATTAGAGCTAAGTGGTGTAGCAGTAACACCCAAAATAAAGGACTGTTCAAAAAATTTAAACAGTTTAGTAAATGAGTTATAATGAGCTTCATCAATGATAACCAATCCAATATCTGTTATATCAAGGGCTTGATCATTTAATCTATTGTTTAAGGTCTCAACCATAGCAACAAAACATTTATAATTTTGTTGATCATCAAGATTGGCCTTACTATCAATAATTTTGTTATCAACATTAAAGCTTGTAAGCATTTTTGAAGTCTGCTTGCATAATTCCAAACGATGTGTCATAATTAAGACTCGCTTGTTTTGAGTCTCAATATATTGTCTTACAATTTCAGAGAAAATAACAGTTTTTCCTCCACCTGTGGGGAGTTGATATAATAAATGATAATCATTTGGTGCAGATTCAAACTTTTCAAAAATTTGTTTAATTGCCCCCTTTTGATAATTATAAAGCTGTTTTTCAGACCCGTTTAACGAATTTTCAATCAAAATATATTGCTGTTTTCTATAAGTGAATAAACTTTTTTTAGACAGATTAATTTAAAGATGTAAAACTACACTTTATATAAACGAATGAGTGCTAATTATCTGTATTTCATAAAAAAATTAAATCAAACTTTAATACTATAGTAATTGACTTTTAAAATTATTAATTTTAATCGTCAATGAATTTATAATACCCGCATTTTAAATAAGCGCCTTCTGGAATTCTAATAGGATGATCTATGTCATGAAATGTTTTTTTTTCTAGAATAAAATAACGATTTGATTGATTTAAACCTTGTTTATTCATCTCAAAAAATGAATCTGCAACGATTCTTGAAGAACAGGAAGCTAATATCAAATAGCCATTTTTAGCAGTAAGCTTAGCTCCTATTTCAGCTAACTGTTTATATTTTTTCTTAGCCAAACTTATCTCAGATTTACTTTTTGCAAAACTTGGAGGATCTATTACAACAACATCATACACTTCTTTTTTGGCAATAAGTTTATTCATGGCTACAAAGGCATCATCTGCAATTGTAATATGTTTCCCTATAAATGAATTTAAGCTAGCGTTTTGTTTGGCTATAAGTAATGCTTGAGAACTTATATCTAAACTAGTTACAGATTTTGCTCCACTAGTTAGGGCATGAACAGAGAATCCACCTGCATATGAAAAAATATCCAATACCTTTTTATTTTTACTAATTAGCCCAACTCTCTTTCTATTCTCTCTGTGATCTAAAAAATAACCTGTTTTATGACCAGAAATAACATTTGCTGAAAACTGAACGCCATGTTCAAAAAATGGTACTATAGGGTTATGCAATTTTCCATACAATAAATCACCATCATCTAATAGGCCATTCAATTCCTTATCTGTATTTCTACTAAGTCTTAATATAATTGCGCTTACTGTTAATTCTTCAAGTATAACTTCAATAATTTGAGTTAAAAATCTGCACCAAATAACAGAGTATAATTTGATAACTATAACATCATTATACACATCAATTATTAAACTTGGTAAATAATCGTTTTCACCATAAATTAAACGGAAACTATTAGTATTAGTATCAAATAATGGAATTCGTTTTTTGAAAGCATTTAGAATTAATGACTTAAAAAAAGATTTATCAATTTTTACACCACCCTCATTTGATAAAACTTTAATTCTGATAGGTGAATTTTCATCAAATAATCCTACACCAAGTATTTTTTTTCTAGATTTATTAAAAATGACACATAAATCTCCTGTTTTTGCAGTTGGTTTAATTTTTAAAATACTATTAGAAAATATCCAAGGATGTCCATTAATTAGTGATCTTTCACCAGCAGCGGTAAGTCTAACGGCTTGGTTGTTATATTTTGAAGCATCAAAATGCTGTAGTTTATTTAATATCATTAAGTTAAAAATATCAAGTTGTAAAATTAATTTATTAAAATCACATTTAGTTCAATATTTTTGTGACTTTAAAAACGTATCATGATTATATTATTCCGGTTAATTGCTTTTTTAGAGGGTTTATCATATTTACTTCTGTTATTTGTAGCTTCACCATTAAAACACTTTTATGATGATCCTTATTATGTAAAATTATTGGGAATGCCCCACGGAATTCTATTTATTGGATATTTGACTTTGGCTTTTTTAATTAAAAAAAGTATGAAATGGTCCAAGAAGGTTTTTTTAATAGTGCTCTTAAGCTCAATTATTCCTTTTGGAACTTTTTATGTAGACTACAAGTATATAAACTCCAAATAACATGTCATATCAATCCTTTTTTTTTAAATTATTTACAGAACAAGGTTTATCAGAATTAACATCTAAATACTTAAACGCCATATGTTTGTTTGTTTTGATGGTTATTGTTCTTTTTATTTCTGACTTTTTAAGTAATAAGATTTTAGTTTCAGCTTTTAAACGGCTCAGCGACAAAACACGCACTACATTTGACGATCTAATTTTAGAATATAAGACTACTGATTATATTGCACATTTGGTCCCTTTTTTAATAAGTTTGAAACTGGTTCCTGTAGTTTTCTATGATTTTCCTATTCTTGAGTATCCACTAGAAATTCTTTTAGATGTGTATATAATACTTCTGATTATAAGGATTTGCAGAAGTTTACTAAAAACAACAGGAGCATATATTAAAACTTTTCCAAGATTAAAAAATAAACCTATAGACAGTTATACTCAAGTAGTTATGTTATTTGTTTGGACTATAGGAGGTGCCACAATTCTTGTAATTCTAACAGGTATTGAAATTAAAACCTTCTTCACTACTTTGGGTGCAGCATCTGCCATTCTTCTATTAGTATTTAAAGATACCATTTTGGGCTTAGTTGCAAGTATTCAAGTAGCAATTAATGATACTGTTAGAATTGGAGATTGGATTTCCATGGAAAAATTTGGTGCTGATGGTAATGTAATCAGTATTAGTCTCTCGACTGTTCAAGTTCAAAATTTCGATATGACGATTACCAATATTCCCACTTATACTCTGGTTTCAGAATCATTCAAAAACTGGAGAGGTATGGCAGAATCTGATGGAAGACGAATCAAACGATCGGTTATTATCAAAACGTCAAGTATTAAATTTTTAACTCAAAATGAGATAGATAAACTCAAATCAATCGCATTAATCTCTGAATATTTAGAAAGAAAATCATTAGATATTTCTGATTTTAATTCTAATAATAAAATAGATAAGTCAATATTAATTAACGGAAGAAATCTTACTAATATCGGGGTATTTAGAAAATTTATTAACACATATATAGAAAATCATTCTGCTATAAATAAAGACATGACCATAATGGTACGACAACTTAGTCAAACAGAACACGGGGTGCCACTAGAAATTTATGCTTTTTCAAATGATCAGCGCTGGGAAAATTATGAATTTATAGTATCTGATGTTTTTGACCATATTATTGCTTCGGTATCTTATTTTGATTTAGAAGTTTATGAACTTAGTAATGTTTCATAATGTTTATTTTCAATTAATTACTACAAATTATTGTTGAAAAGAATGTTAACAACCAAAAAATTCTAGACCTGTAGTAAGCACTTTTAATTAATAAATTTAAGTAAACAATCTAACTATGATATCAAGAGATTCCTCCTTAACCAATATTCGTCCTATTATTAAAACTGCAGTAATCAATTCAAACATGAGTTTTGACGAACAGTTTCAAAATGCAACATTAAGACCTGTTATAAAGCTACAAAACGATTTACTTTTAGACGTTTTTAAAAATTACATTGTAAAGCGTAAAAATGTTTTTTATGAACTTTCTACTGAAAAACAAATAGATTATATAGATCACGCAATTCACAAAGACATGAAGTTTAGAAATTCTATAAAGGGTATGATTATAGGTCAATTTACTATTGAAGAATATTCTAAATATATCACAAACTCTTCAGCATTAAACAAAAGAATGATGAATCTTGTAATGCAAAGATTGATTAATCAATTACAACTACTTCAAGAACCTTTGGAACTCAGAGTAAGTTAAATAATTGATTCACCATTTAAATCCGTGGTCAAGACATCACTCATGAAATCAAAATAAGGTCTAATTATTTTGAAAGCACTTATTACTTCATCCTTTAATTGTTTTGTATCATTCAATGCAATTTCTGATAGAGGTTTTATAAATACATATTGCTTTTTCTTTATTAAGTCTATGGCTTTATGATTTTTATCATATCCTCTTGGTGCCGTCTTAAGCTCTTCGCCTTTTAATTCTCCCCAACATGTTTTTATAGATTTTAGATTAACGATTTTTCTTATTTCGCTGTCATCAACTTCAAATTCTTTTCTAATCCTTTGTAAATCTTCTTTATTTGGATCCCAAAACCCAGCTCCCAAGAAAGAATTACCTGGCTCTATATGAATATAATATCCTCCTCTATAATGAGGTTTAATTCTGTGAAAGGCAATGCCAATATGATTCTTGTAGGGTTCTTTATTTTTTGAAAAACGCGTATCTCGGTATATACGAAACATTTTTACATAATCTAAATGTTCTGAAACTATCAAAGCATTAAATATTGAATTATTAAGTGCAGTCAAATCATTCTTTACATCTAAATATTTAGTTTTATTTTCATTGAACCAATGTCTATTATTATTAGATTTTAGTTGTTCAAGAAAAGATATTGTGTTTCGAATCATGTTGAAAATTAATAGTTAAACGTATTATTTTTTAATATCAAACCAGAGGCAGGCGCTATATAGTCTATATGATAGTTGCTTTTTTCCTCCAAGCTTTTTGAGATATCTAAAAGATCAACTTCATGTTTTCCTAATTTGATAAGCATGCCCATCATTAATCGAATTTGATTTCTTCCAAACCCTTTACCTTTGACTTTGAAAATATAAGACGTTTTTGGAAAAAAATTAGCCGTATAGTCTGAATTTTCTTCAATTAAAGAAAGAGATAATAACCGATTAAAAACTCCATTTTCACTAGGTTTATAACAATATGATTTAAAATTATGGTTCCCCTCAAAAAGCAATGCACCTTTTATCATTAAATCAATATCTAGCTTATCTAAAATTGTAGTCATTATTGGTGCACAAAACGGATGACATTTTTGACCGTGAGCAAATAGATACCAATATTCTTTTTCGACTGAATCATGAATAATATTGAATTTTTTATCAACTTCTGTAATTGATAATGCTCTGAGGTCCTGAGGTAGATTGTAATTTAAAAGATTTAAAAATGTAATTTCATCGTCTATTTTATGGCAAAGAAAAAGTTCGAATGCTGTATTTTCAACAGAAACCATAGCATCTGTTCTTCCTGACCCCATAGTTTTAAAATATTTTCCGTCTAAAATATACTTAAGTGTTCTATCAATCATTAGATGTACCGTCTTTAAATTTGGTTGTTTTTGCCAACCATGAAAACGGTAACCTAGGTATTGAATATGAATAACATAGTAATATTTTTTATCAAACATTCTAATGTCTTTTCTTTAAGATTTCTATGACGTCTTTAATAGAAAAACCTTTAGCCTGAAGTAAAATTAAGTAATGAAAAAGTAAATCGGCACTTTCATTTAAAAATAAGTCAGAATCATTGTCTTTAGCTTCTATTAAAACCTCAACAGCTTCCTCACCTACTTTTTGAGCAATTTTATTAATCCCTTTCTCAAAAAGTGATGCTACATATGAGACACTTGAATCTGCATTTAATTTTCTGTTTTGAATTATAGATTCCAATTCTGAAATGAATCCAAAATTTTCAATATTAGATTCCGACCAACATGTGTCTGTTCCTTTATGGCATGTTGGTCCATGTGGATCAACTTTAACTAAAAACGTATCATTATCGCAATCAACTGAAATGGCTTTAAGATTTAAGTAATTTCCACTTTCTTCACCCTTAGTCCAAAGTCTATTTTTAGATCTACTAAAAAAAGTAACTTTATTTGTAGACAAGGTTTTTTCATAAGCTTCCTTATTCATGTAACCAAGCATAAGTACATTTTTAGTTATATGATCTTGGACAATAGCGGGTAATAAACCTGAAGTATCTTTATCAAAATTTGGAATCATAATTTATAATCTTACTTTAATATTATTTTGTTGTAAGGTCTTTTTTAGATCAGGTATTTCAATTTCACCAAAATGAAATACACTAGCTGCTAAAGCTGCATCTGCTTTACCTTTTTGAAAAACATCTATAAAATGTTCTTGTTTTCCAGCACCTCCAGATGCTATAACAGGAATACTTAATTTATTAGATAAAGATGCTAACATATGATTAGCAAAACCATTCTTAGTTCCATCATGATCCATTGACGTAAATAATATCTCACCCGCTCCTCTATCTTGTGTCTCAATGGCCCAATCAATAAGGGTTTTGTCCGTGGGAATTTTTCCACCTGAAACATGAACAATCCATTCATTATTGATAAATTTTGCATCAATAGCAACTGTAATACATTGGCTACCAAATTTAGAACTTAATTCATTAATTAAGCTTGGTTTCTTAACTGCTGAAGAATTTATCGAAATTTTATCAGCCCCATTATGTAATAACTTTTCAACATCACTAATTGAACTTATACCACCACCAACTGTGAATGGTATATTTAGCTGTTCTGCTACTTTTAAGACCAGATCCACCATAGTTCTTCTACCTTCTAAAGTCGCAGAAATATCAAGGAACACAAGCTCATCAGCACCTTTTAATGCATATTGTTTTGCTAATTCTACAGGGTCACCTGCATCTCTTAATTCAACAAAATTAACACCTTTAACAGTTCTTCCATTTTTAATGTCTAAACAGGGAATAATTCGTTTACTAAGCATGATTTAACACTATAAATTGTTCTAATTGCTTCATTGAAATTTTATTTTCATAAATAGCTTTTCCAATAATAACTCCCTCACATCCCAACGATTTTAGTTTTGGTAATTCATTAATGTTGGATATACCACCCGAGGCAATTAATTTTAATTGGCTAGCATTTGATAAAATCATTTTTTTGTATAAATCAAAAGCTGGACCTTCTAACATTCCATCTTTACTTATATCAGTGCATATCACATAAGAGACACCCTCTTTAATATATTCTGACACAAAATCATTAATAGCATATTCACTTTCCTCTAACCAGCCTTGAATTGCAATTCTACCATTAATGGTATCCGCTCCTAAAATAATTTTTTCAGAACCGTAAACACTAAGCCAATTTAAAAACGTTGTCTTATTTTTCACAGCAATACTTCCACCTGTAATTTGATTAGCACCACTATTGAAAGCAATTTTTAAATCTTCATTGCTTTTTAGTCCACCACCAAAATCAATTTTTAATGTGGTCTTATTAGCTAGAGTTTCTAAAACCTTATAATTAACAATATGACTTGCTTTAGCACCATCTAAATCTACTAAATGCAGATACTCAATACCATGATTTTCATATTGCTTGGCAATTTCTAAAGGATTTTCATTATAAATTTTTTTTGTAGAGTAATCCCCTCTAGTTAATCTAACACATTTACCATCAATGATATCTATCGCTGGAATTATTCTCATAGCTTCCCGATTTTTAAAAAATTATCTAAAATTTGTTCACCAAAAACGCCACTTTTCTCTGGATGAAATTGAACACCATAAAAATTATTTCTTCTTAAAGCTGTAGAGTATTCAAAACCATAATTGGTTTTTGATATGGTATTTTCACATAATTCTGCATAGTAGCTATGTACTAAATACATGTATTCATTATTACCTATTTTATTAAATAACATTGATTTTAAATCATAAATTGTATTCCATCCCATTTGAGGAACCTTTAAATCAGAATTAAATCGCTTAATGTCAACATCAAAAACCCCAAGTCCCTTAGTGTCTCCTTCTTCACTATAATTACATAATAGTTGCATACCTAAGCATATTCCAAGTACCGGCTGCTCTAGTTGAGGAATAAGTTTATCTAAATTATTTTCACAAAGCATTCTCATGGCTGAGCTTGCTTCCCCGACACCAGGAAAAATAACTTTATCTGCTTTCGTTATTTCTTCAACACTATTAGATAGTTTGGTTTGTATTCCTAGACGCTTAAATGCAAAATCAATACTTTTAATATTGCCAGCACCATAATCAATAATTACTATATCCACTATAATAATCCTTTAGTAGTTGGTAAAATCATTTTTTCAGGATCTCGTCTTATAGCCATTTTTATTGCTTTGGCAAAGGCTTTGAAAATAGCTTCAATTTTATGATGCTCATTATTGCCTTCAGCTTTAATATTAAGGTTACACTTTGCACCATCAGTAAATGATTTAAAAAAGTGAAAAAACATTTCAGTAGGCATTTTTCCAATCATTTCACGATTAAACTCAGCTTCCCAAACCAACCAGTTTCTTCCACCAAAATCAATAGAT
>JBELHJ010000009.1:0-64215 GCA_042091495.1 Bacteroidota bacterium | reverse complement strand
TGACCCTCAACAGTTTTCAAGACTGCCGCATTCGACCACTCTGCCATTCCTCCAAATGCGGTTGCAAATATAATACGCTTTTTCAATACTATCAAATATTTAAACCCACTTTTTTGTATTTATTTTTGGTACAAATTGTAAAGGTTTGTTTCTCTGTAGTCTAATTTTTAAGAGCTATTTAATTTTTGTTTAGCTTTCAGTTTCATCGTAAATTTTATTTTTGCAAAAAACTTTTTAATATGTCTGTTTTAAACCACTTAAAATGGCGCTATGCCACCAAACAGTTTGATTCTAGTAAAACGTTGTTAGAGGATCAAATAACTTTGCTGAAAGATGCATTTAATCTAACAGCAACATCATACGGTTTACAAACTTTAAGTTTGATAGTGGTATCCAATAAGGAATTGCGTGAACAATTAAAAGCACACGCCTATAATCAACCCCAGGTTACTGAATCATCCCACTTATTAGTTATTTGTATACAGGATGACATTACAGACCAGGATATAGATACTCATTTTGAAAATGTAAAAGATATTAGAAAAACACCAGAAGATATTGTTAGTCCTTTTAGAACACGTCTTAAAGACATGATGAAAGGGATGACTAAAGCAGAACGTCAGCAGTGGTCTAAGCATCAGGCTTACATTACTTTAGGCAATCTTATGACGGTTTGTGCTGTTGAGGGTATAGATGCATGTCCTATGGAAGGATTTGAACCGAAAGCGTTTAATAAACTTCTTAACTTAGGAGATCATAACTTAAAATCGGTATTATTATTACCCGTAGGTTTTAGATCTAATCAAGATCCATTTGCCAGTATGAAAAAGGTGCGTAAATCTACCAAAACTACAATTATAGACATGTAGACAATTTTAAAGTTAAACTTTAAAAATTGTTTTTAATAGCTTATATAATCTATAATCTCTAAACCATAACCAATCATTCCTACACGTTTAGTTTGCTCGGTGTTTGAGATAAGTTTTAGTTTGTGAATATTTAAATCATGAAGGATCTGAGCGCCTATACCAAAGTCTTTGGAATCCATAACAATTGGTGGTGCGGGTACAATATTCTCGTGGTCTTGAGACTGTTTTAAAACCTCGAGACGCTTTAATAAATTTATAGACTTGCTCTGTTGGTTAATAAAAATCATAGCCCCTTTACCGTGTTCATTAATTACGTTAAACATGCGGTCTAACTTTTGGTCTGCATTATTGGTTAATGTTCCTAAAATATCATTGTTAACTAATGTAGAATTAATACGGGTAAGGACTACTTCATCCGCCTGCCAGTCGCCTTTAGTTAAAGCAATATGCACCTGGTTGTTGGTGGTTTGTTGGTAAGCCCTTAGTCTAAAATTACCAAAACGGGTTTCTATTTCAAAGTCTTCTTTTTTGTCTATTAATGAATCGTGCTGCATTCTGTAGGCCACTAAATCTTCTATAGAAACAATTTTAAGATCAAACTTTTTAGCCACTTCCATTAGTTGAGGCAGACGCGCCATACTACCATCCTCATTCATAATTTCAACAATAACTCCTGCCGGTTGTAAACCTGCTAGTCTGGCAAAGTCTATGGCTGCTTCGGTATGTCCAGTTCGTCGTAATACACCACCTTCTTTAGCTACCAAAGGGAAAATATGTCCGGGGCGTGCCAATTCAAAAGGCTTAGTGTCTTTATCTATAAGTGCTTTTATAGTTTTAGCTCGGTCTGATGCTGATATCCCAGTGGTGACACCATTACCTCTTAAATCCACAGAAACGGTAAAGGCAGTTTCCATAGGGTCTGTATTGTTATTAACCATCATGTGTAAATCCAATTCTTTACAACGGTTTTCTGTTAAAGGGGCACAGATCAAACCACGTCCATGAGTGGCCATGAAATTAATCATCTCTGGAGTAACCAGTTCTGCAGCCGCCAGAAAATCACCTTCGTTTTCTCGGTCTTCATCATCAACAACAATAATAACTTTACCATTTCTAATTGCATTGATTGCATCTTCTATAGAGTGCAGTTTTATGTCTTGTTGTAATTCGCTCATAATGTTTAAAAATGGTTGTAAAGGTACGTCTTATTCTATATTTTCTATAAGGGTTCTGTCTAAGCTGCGCTTAACAGCAAATGCGGTAAATAAAAAATCCAACGGGTAAAATGGTAAACTAAGCACTATCATAAAAAATGATTTGTATGAGGTGGTCTGATTTACGAACTTTTTAAAAGTTAGAAGCTGTTTCTTTGAAATTATAATACAAACAGCAAGTATAATAGCTAACCCAAAAGTTAAATAAAACAAACCTTCAGATACCTCTGGTAATTTATTGTTTTTACAAATAAAGTGACCTACTAAACTAAGTGCTGCAGACAGGTAAATCCATAACCCCAACTTAGCCCATTTCATGACGCTGTAATATTGATTTAATATCGCGTTAAATCGCGGTTTAAGCTTTAAATTTTTTGTAATATTTTTAAGGCTAATCTTTTGTTTCTTTAAGATATAAAGCGCTAATAACTTATGTGCTTTTTTACGGTCTTCTTCTAAAAACGCTATAAGTTGCTCTTTAGAATAGTCTTTAAGATAAAATAAATTATCGCCCTCATCGGTCACCATTTCTGCTTGTTTACTTTTAATATTAAACAGGCGTTTTAATGGAACTAATAACCCGTCCATATTAAATAAACCACGGTCTTTAGTTGCTCTACTGGTAAGGTAAATACTAAAAGGCAGTAAAATTATTGATGACACCCAAGTGGCCAAGACGGGATCTATAGAATTATCATTAGAACTGTTTTTAGCAAAAATCCCTATGAAATGGTAAGTTAAAAATATGAGTATGGCAATCACTAATGGTAATCCTATACCTCCTTTACGTATTAGGGCACCTAGAGGCGCTCCAACAAAAAATAAAATTATACAGGCCAGGCTTAATAAGTACTTATCATGAAATGCTCTAATGTGTTTGTTCAGATTCTTGCGCTTGTTTTGAAAGCTTTTCATTTTAGAATCTATAACTTGATTGGTACTGTTTAGGTTATTAAGTGCCAAATTGTAGGCCTGGAGTTTTTGGTTGTTAGTTAACAACTCTAAAACTTTTCCATTGAACACAGAATCTGTTTGTGGTCTTAAGTCTTTGAATAATGTTTGGATATTAACACGGTTAAATACCTGTTGGGAAAATTGTCTTACATCAAGTATTTCTTCTTTTTTAAGCGTGTCTATAGAAGTTACCAATTCCTGCATGGTAAGCATGTTATAGGTGTTATTATAGCTCTTATTGTCATAGTCTACCTGGTTTAAGTCTGCTAAATCCACATTAATGGTGTGGGTTTCAAACTTACTCTTAACATGAGGTTTTGTTTTTTGTTTTTGGGGTTTTTTACTGAAAATTTCATCGTAGTAGTAGCCATCAAATAATTTAAGGCTAAGCATATTAGAATCTTCATCGCTTAAAATTTCTCCGTTTTTTGCTTTTATCACAGTATAATTACCTCTGCGCTTAGGTTGTTTTTGATGAATGATCACATCATGTAAGTATTGTCCTTTATTGCCAGTTTTAGATTGCACCTTGATATTAAGATCCATAATTTGATTAAACTGTCCCTCTGCAATTGCCATAGCAGGCTGTTCTTTGGCAATATTTTTTCGTAGATTATAAAAATTAAAGTTTGCCCACGGAAGAACGTAATTGGAAAAGAGTAATGTTAAAAAGGCCAAAATAAGCACAAAAACAGAAATGCTTCGCATGGCGCGTTGCAATGATATCCCCGTAGATTTCATGGCAGCAAACTCATAATGTTCGGCAAAACTTCCAAAAACCATTATCGAAGCCAGTAAAATAGTAAGAGGCAGAATTAATGGAATTAGGGTAGGTGTAACGTAAAGTAAAAACTTAAGAATTACAGTAATTGCTAGATCTTTACCCGCTAATTCTCTAATGTAAAGCCATACTGATTGTAAAATGAATATGAACATTAGTATAATTAGTACACTAAAAAACGTCTGTAAATAAGACTTAAGTATATAGCGGTCCAGAATCTTCATAAGGAGTGTTAATCCAGGTTGTTTATGAAATAGTCAGGGTAATCTGTTTTGTTAAACTTAAAGGTATCAGAAGCTAATGTTTGGTTGGTGACTAGCTTTGTAACCGTTAGTGTTGTATTAGAATTGTTTTTGCCCACTTCAATTAGATTGTAAATATTTTTAGTGTTTGTATTAATTCCCAAAAGTACACTCTTTATCTCAGTTTCAGAGTCCATAGGTATTAATTTTACATACTGTATTTTTTTACCTTTTACATTTTGAGTAATATCCATTTGGTAGGCATATCCCGTTTTGTAAAATGAAAGTATCTTACTGGGGGTAATGGTGTTTTCATCTTCACTGTTTTCAGAAGAAATGGTGACTTCTTCATCTTCTGGACTAATAGTATATAAGGTCTTTCCATCAAAAATTCTAGTAAAACCGTAGATGTTCAATTTATACTTATCACCTTCAATAATTACATCGCCATCTATTTGTTCTTTAATGTTTTCAGAAATATTAGAAAGCACATATTTAAATGAAATACTAATATTTTCGTAGGATGCAGTTTTGTCACTTACAGCATTTAGCAGTTGTTCTGCCTCTTTGTCATTTTGTCCGTTAACTAAAGAGGTTATTAACAAGCATACAATACCTGCTAATTGTTTTAATGGGTTTTTTAATCCAAACATTTAATTTTCGTTTTCTAGCAATTGTTCCAAAGCAATTAAGTCGGTTATCAATACCTGTCTAGGTTTACTGCCTTCAAAAGGTCCTACAATACCTGCGGCTTCTAACTGGTCAATTAAACGGCCAGCACGGTTATAACCCAATTTAAGCTTACGTTGTAGCAGTGAGGCAGATCCTTGTTGTGCAGTAACTATAACTTCTGCTGCTTCTTTAAATAATTTATCTCTGTCTGCAATATCAATATCAAGGTTCGTGCCACTTTCTTCACCTATATATTCTGGCAGAATATAAGCTTCTGGATAAGCTTTTTGCCCTCCAATAAATTCCGTAATAACTTCCACTTCTGGAGTGTCTACAAAGGCACACTGTATACGAGTAACATCGTTACCCTGAGTATAAAGCATATCGCCTCGACCAATAAGCTGATCGGCTCCAGGACCGTCTAAAATGGTTCTTGAATCTATTTTAGAGGTTACCCTAAAAGCTATACGTGCCGGGAAATTGGCTTTAATAATACCTGTAATAACATTTACAGAGGGACGTTGGGTAGCTATAATTAAGTGTATGCCAATAGCTCTTGCTAACTGTGCTAGTCTGGCTATTGGAGTTTCTACTTCTTTACCAGTAGTCATAATAAGATCTGCAAACTCATCCACAACCAATACAATGTAGGGTAAAAATTGGTGGCCATCGTTGGGGTTAAGTTTACGTTCTTTAAACTTTTTATTGTACTCCTTAATGTTACGGCACATGGCATTTTTTAACATCTCGTAACGGTTGTCCATTTCTATACACAACGAGTTTAGAGTATTAATAACTTTGGTGTTGTCTGTAATAATGGCTTCTTCAGAATCGGGGAGCTTTGCCAAATAATGACGCTCTATTTTATTAAATAAAGTAAGCTCAACTTTCTTGGGATCTACAAGAACAAACTTAACTTCAGCAGGATGTTTTTTGTACAATAAGGAGGTTAAGACCGCATTAAGTCCAACAGATTTTCCTTGACCAGTAGCACCCGCCATAAGTAAGTGGGGCATCTTTGATAAATCCACAACCATGGTTTCATTACTAATAGTTTTACCTAAAGCAACGGGTAATTCCATTTTGGACTCTTGGAACTTTTTAGATGCAATAACAGAATGCATAGAGACAATAGTGGGATTATTGTTGGGGACTTCTATACCTATGGTTCCTTTTCCAGGAATAGGGGCAATAATTCGAATACCAAGCGCCGAAAGGGATAACGCAATATCATCTTCCAGGTTTTTAATTTTGGAGATTCTAATACCAGCATCAGGTACAATTTCATACAAGGTTACGGTAGGACCTATAGTAGCCTTAATACTGGCTATACCAATTTTATAATTGCTTAATGTTTCTACAATTTTATTTTTGTTGCGCTCTAATTCTTCTTTATCAATAGTAATTCCTTCAGATTGGTATTGTTTTAGAAGTTGTATTTCAGGAAACTGAAATTTACTTAACTCTAATGTAGGATCAAACTGTCCAAAATCTTCTACCAGCTTATCAGATTTGTTTTTAAGAACTTCTTTTTCAGTTAAAGGCGCTTCAATCTCTATAGTAAGATCATCTTTCTGTTTAGTTTCTGGCTGATCTGAATTTTCGATTTCTAATGGCATTTCAGACTCTTTAGAGGTTTCTTTTTGAGCTTTGTCAGGTACATTCAATTTAGATTGTGTTGAACCTAAATCATTAGTATCTGAAACAGTGAGCTCTTTGTCATCCTTGAGGTCTATACCAGAGTAGTTTTTTATAGTGGGTTCTTGACGCTCTACATTGAGTTCAAAAGCGGATTTAATGGCTTCGGTTTCTTCAGATAATCCATTGTCTACACCTTGAAATGAGCCGTCAGCATTAGGGTCTTGGGACTCGTTAATATTAAAATCATCTGCAATTTTTTTACTAGAGCTTTTTAACCAGCCAAATAAATCTTTAGCTGTAATTTTAAAACGTACCGCCATGTAGATGATACTAATGAAAACTAACAATAGAATAACTCCAATTTTACCCATATAAATTTGAAGGTATTGATTGACTTCATAGCCCATGACCCCGCCAAGTATATCTATGTTATCTGTAAAAAAACCAAGACAAACAGACAGCCACAAGGCATTGAGTGTTCCCCAAATCCAATGATTAAAAAGTTTGTTTTTATTGAGGTTGAACATGACATAAACCCCACTAAGAATAAAAAGAAAAGCAAAAATGAAAGCAGAAATACCAAATCCTTGTACTAGGAACAAATGACTTAACCAGGCACCTATTTTACTCATCCAATTTTCAGCAACAACGTCTTTATTTGTAAATTCACTTAAAACACTTTGATCTACAGTCCCTGTAAAAAAATAGGAAACAAAAGAGATTATAAGCAAAATACCTACAATGCATAAAAAACTACCAAATACAAGGCGCTGTTGATTGGAGATACCTTTTTTAAGAGTAGTTGATTTATTTTTATTAGAGGGTTTAGCTGTTTTTTTCTTGGCCATGAATTACCGGTTAGTGATACAAAAATACAAATTAGAAGGTTTTAAATAGTGGGCGATCAGTTAAAAATATAAGGGTAATATATAAGTACAGCAATAAAAAATACAAAACCTGTTAAAATAGCCACACCCGCAGCAGCCATGTCTTTTATTTGCTTTATTTGTGGATGTTGTTCTGAAGTAACATGATCACATAATTTTTCTATGGCTGTATTAATGGCTTCAGCCCCAGTGACAATTCCCATACATATAAATTGAAATATCCATTCTGTCCTGGTGATATCAAAATAAAGCCCCATAATTGTGACAATGATAACTACACCGCTTTGAATTTGAAAATTGCGTTCTGTTTTTAAAAGGAAAAGTAGCCCTTGACCTGCATAATGCGCACTTTTTAGCCACTGTTTTACTGGGTTCAATATGTTAGTTATTTAGATTTCGTTTAAATGTAATAAAAAAGCCTTTTGAATTTCAAAAGGCTTTAATATTATTAGCTCAAATTAACGTAATTCTGCGCCAAGTTGTTTTTCAAAATTATTTTGAAGCTTGGCCATGATCTTATCAATCTGTTTGTCTGTGAGTGTTTTGTACTCATCTTGAATTACAAAACTCACGGCATAACTCTTTTTACCATTTGGTAACTTATCACCAGTGTAAACATCAAATAAATCTACAGATTTTAGAAGTTGTTTTTCTGTTTGTTTTGCAATCTTAAAAATATCTACAAAACCAACAGATTCGTCAAGAAGTAACGCAAAGTCACGTTTTACCTCAGGGTATTTCGGAATAGGTTTAAATTTAATAGTATTATACTTAGAAACTTCTATAATTTGATCCCACTTAATATTGGCATATAATACCTCTTGATTTATACCAAAGTGTTTTAGAATAGGTTTTTTTACAATACCAAATTCTGCAATAACAGCTTTCCCAAATTTGTATGATAAGCCCTCAGAGAATACATCGCCTTTAACAGGGTTTACATTAATATTATTAATCCCAAGACGTTCTAGCATAATGTTTAGAATGCCTTTAAGGTAAAAGAAATCTGATTTAGAAGTGTTGCTGTTCCAACGTTCTTTTTGGCGATTTCCACTAACAAATACAGATAAACATTTGTATTCTTCACGCTTACCATCATAATCATGATAAGTATTACCAAATTCAAATAATTTTAAATCAGAACGTTTCCTGTTGATGTTATAAGCAATGCTTTCTAAGCCTGAGAATAATAAACTTTGTCTCATGACGGCCAAATCGTTACTTAACGGATTTAGCATTCTAATGTTATGATCTTCCTTTAAATCGTTATCAAGTTTTATATAGGCTTCTGTTGTCAGAGAATTAGATAACATTTCAAAGAAGCCATTAGAAGCTAAGTAGTTACCAATTACATTTTGAAGTTTGTAATCTTCAAATTTACCAGAGTTAGATATAGAAGCTGTAAGCTTTTCTTTGATGTCGATATTGTTGTATCCATAAACTCTTAAAATTTCCTCTATAACATCAGCTTCACGTTGCACATCGTTTCTATAGGCTGGAATAGTAAGACCTAAACCAGTTTCAGTAACGTTATTAACTTTAATATCCAATGAGGTTAAAATAGATTTTATTTTCTCCCTTGGGATTTCTTGACCAATAATTTTCTTGGCATTGTCAAAATTTAAGACCACTTGATAGTCTTCAATTTTATTAGGGTAAATGTCTGTAATGTCACTGGTGATTTCACCACCTGCAATCTCTTGGATAAGTAATGCAGCACGTTTTAATGCATATTTTGTAAAATTAGGATCTATACCTCTCTCAAAACGAAAGGACGCATCAGTATTTAAACCGTGACGTTTAGCAGTTTTTCTAATACTTACTGGGTTAAAAAAGGCACTTTCTAGGAAAATACTTGTGGTGTGTTCTGTAACTCCAGAATATTCACCACCAAAAACACCTGCAATACACATGGGTTTATCTGCATCACAAATCATTAAGTCATCTTCATGCAGTTCACGCTCAACACCGTCAAGGGTTTTGAATTTTGTTCCTTTATCTAAAGTTTTTACAATCACTTTATTGCCACTAATCTTAGAAGCATCAAAGGCATGTAAAGGCTGTCCAAGTTCATGGAGTACATAATTGGTGGCGTCAACCACGTTGTTTATTGGAGTAAGCCCAATAGCTTTTAAACGGTTTTGAATCCATTTTGGAGAGTCTTGAACTTTAATACCACTAATGGTAAGACCACAATATCTAGGTGCTAAATCTTTATTAACGACATCAACATCTACCTTTAAAGTTCTGCTATCTACATGAAATTTCATCACGGAAGGTGATATAAATTCCTGATTAATGTCTTTTTGTAATAACCCTGCCTTGAGATCGCGTGCTGTTCCAAAATGACTCATAGCATCTGCTCGATTAGGGGTAAGTCCTATTTCAAAAACACTATCGGTTTCTATATCAAACAATTTGGATGCTGGTGTTCCTATTTCAGTTTCGGTATCTAGTACCATAATTCCATCATGAGATTGACCAAGACCCAATTCGTCCTCAGCACAAATCATACCATGACTGGATTCTCCTCTAATTTTACCTTTCTTAATTTTCCAGGAGTCTCCTTCTGGAGTATAAAGTACAGTTCCTATGGTAGCAACTAAAACTTTTTGTCCAGCAGCAACATTAGGGGCACCACATACAATTGGAAGCGAAGTTTCTTCACCAATATTCACAGTTGTGATTTTTAAACGATCGGCATTTGAGTGTTGTTCACAAGTGAGTACTTCGCCAACAACCACACCTTCTAAACCGCCTTTAAGAGACTCAAAAGTTTCTATACCTTCTACTTCAAGTCCAAGATCTGTTAAAAGTTCTGCGGTGGCATCTGCAGACCAATCAATATTTATAAATTGTTTTAACCAATTGTATGAAATCTTCATGATGTGTCATTAATTCTAATGGGGACAAAGATAACCATATTCATAAGTTAAAGAAATGGTTAATTATTTTTTATTTAGCATTGAAATGTCGTAATTGAGAGCTTTCAAAATTACTTTTAATTATGTACCATTTAAAGTATATTTTACTTATTGGTTTAACCATTTTTTCTTGCCAGAATGCGAAGCAAAAATATTTAGAAGCTGGTTCCTATCGAGGATTGATTAATGTTACCAATGACAAAGCATTGGCATTTAATTTTATGGTTACAGATAGTACTCATTTAGAAGTGTATAATGCTAATGAGGTTATATATGTAGATGAGGTTTCATATAAGGAAGACTCTGTAATTATTAAGTTGCCAGTTTTTGAAGGCTATCTTAAAGCAGCAATTACAGATAAAAGTTTGAATGGGTATTTTAGAATCGATGGTTTAAATAGATCTGTTCCTTTCAAAGCTATTAATGGTATCTCTAAACGCTATGATACTTCAGAGGAAGCCAATGTAAATCTTTCGGGGTCATGGGAAATTACATTTAATAAAGAAAAAGCATCAGGTGGTAGTAAGGGATTGGCCATATTTCAACAAAATCAAAATAAAGTTACAGGTACTATTAGAACGACTACCGGTGATCACCGTTACCTAGAAGGAGTATTAGATGGAAATATGTTAAAGCTTTCTGCTTTTGATGGGGCTCATGCGTTTTATTATGAAGCCAAAGTACAAGGAGACCAACTTGAGGGAATTTTTTATTCGGGGAACCATTATACAGCTACTATTAATGGTAAAATGAATCCAGATTTTAAGTTGGCATCAGGTGACACCCTCACGTATTTAAAACCTGGATACGACAAGTTATATTTTGCCTTTTCCGATGCTAAAGGGAAAATTGTCTCTCTAGATGACGAAAAATTTAAAGATAAAGTTACAGTGGTACAGTTAATGGGAAGTTGGTGTCCTAATTGTTTAGATGAGACTCGCTTTTTTAAATCTTACATAGAGCAACACAAGAATTTACCACTTGAGTTTGTTGGATTGGCTTTTGAGTATTCAAAATCAGAAAATCAGGCATTTGAGCGCATTAAGCGATTACAAGACCGTTTGGAAATAGATTACCCCATACTTTTAGCACAATTCGGAAGTACCAGTAAAACTTCAGCTCAGGAGAAGCTACCTATGTTAAATGCAGTTTTATCTTATCCTACCAGTATTATTGTAGACAAGAAGGGCAAAGTAAGATATATCCACAGTGGTTTTGATGGTCCTGCTACAGGAAAACCTTATGAAATTTATACACGGAAATTTGATAGTATTATCAATAATTTGGCAGTAGAATAAACTTTACCGTTCTTCATAAACCCGTTTAATATTAACATCAGTCATGGCACGCATGGCTTCAAGACTCATGGTATCCTGATATTTAACTTGAAGTCTTTTTATTTCCTTTTTAAGATTTGATGTAATGGCTGCATACCCGTCTTGCTTGTATAGATTTTGTATTTCATCAGGATCATTTTTTAAGTCAAAAAGTTCCCAGTGGTCCATGTTGTAGTAATAGTGAATAAGTTTAAAATCACCGTTGCTAACACCATAATGAGGTTGTACTTTATGCCATCTTGGATATTCATAATAATGATAATAAATAGCCTCTCGTTGTTTGAAGGGTTTATTAATTAAACTGTTTTTAAAACTCTCACCTTGCATATCATCTGGTACAGGAATACCTGCAAAATCGAGTAGTGTAGGTGCAAAATCAATGTTTAAGGTAAGGTCATTATTTTGGGTTCCTGCTTTAATATGTTTGGGATATTTAATTAAAAATGGCATTCTAAACGAGGGTTCATACATCCAACGTTTATCAAACCAGCCGTGTTCCCCTAAATAAAACCCTTGATCTGAAGTATAAATCACAATAGTATTTTTATCAAGTCCCTCTGCTTTTAAAAAATCTAACATTTCACCAACAGCATCATCAACACCGGCTACACACCTTAGGTAGTCTTTAATGTAAGTTTGATATTTCCAGTATTTTAATGCTTTGCCTTGAAGACTGTCATGTGGCGTCCAAAACTGACCATTATTGCCATATTGTTTAAAACGTCTGAGCTCCCTGGGACTAAGTCCTTCAGGAGGAGTAATTTTTAAATCGTTACGATTAAGATGGTTTTCAATTTCCATCATGTTATCTGCAGCTGCAATTCTTCCCTTGTAATCATCATTAAAAGTTTCTGGTACTGGTAAGTCCTCTTGAAATAGATTATTAAACTTTGGATTAGGCGTCCAAGGGCGGTGTGGAGCCTTAAATTGATACATTAACATAAATGGTTTAGATGCATCTCGTTTATTTTTTAGCCAGTTCAATGCATCATGAGCTACTTGAGCGCTAGAGTGTCTGGTGGTTTCGGTAATGGTGTCTTTACCGTTTTCTAAAAATACAGTATCAAAATAGGTGCCTTGTCCACCATGATTAATCATTACTTTGGAATAGTTAAATCCCGTGGGAGCTGTTCCCAAATGCCACTTTCCAATCACGGCAGTTTCATAACCATACTTCTGAAAAAGCTTTGGGAAGGTTTGTTGTGCACTGTTAAAATCACCGCCTTTTTCGTTTTTAAAAAAACCGTTGACATGACTGTATTTGCCAGTTAAAATGGCTGCCCTACTAGGTCCACAGATAGAATTGGTATTATAGGTAGCGTTTAGTAGCATACCTTCTTTAGCAATACGATCTATGTTAGGGGTAGGTGCCACATCTGAAAGCCAATCTTTATAGGCACTTACTGCGCTTACTGCATGATCATCAGACATAATAAAAACTATGTTTGGAGGGGTTTCCTCAGGAGTATTAGGAGCATAGTAACTCTTGCAGCCCAAATATAATAGGGATATGATTAGTATTGTAGAAATGTATTTCATAATATTTATTTTCTGTTTTTTAGATGAGTATTCAAAAGGGTTTCTAAAGAATTACTCATAGATTGGTGTTTTTTTAGACCTACAAGATTTGACATTTCATCAGGGTCATTTGCATGATTAAAAAGCATTTTATCATCGGCCTTATTTTTATGAGTCCATTTGGTAAAAGCCCAATTGTTTTTAATTACAGTTTCACCATTTTTCCATTTACTAAAGATTTTACTTTTGGAAATTTTCTTAGGCTTGTTTAGCGTTTCTAAAAAAGAGTTACCGTCAATGTTTTGAGGCTTCTCTATTTCTGTGAGATCGCAAACCGTAGGATATAAGTCAATTAGTTCCATATAGTTTTCTGTAATACTACCTTTTTCTACACCAGGACCTTTGATGATAAACGGAATCTTAAGCGCCTTTTCAAAGTTGCTATGTTTTGCCCATAAGCCATGTTCTGATAAACTCCAACCATGATCACTAACTAGCATAATGTAGGTATCGTCATACATATCAAGTTGCTTAAGGGTGTCTACAAGTTTTCCAATTTGGGCATCTATGTAACTCACACAGGCATAGTAACCATGAATAAGATGTTTTGCCATACCATCATCAACAGGACCTTGTTTGGGGATTTTATTATAGGAACGGAGTTCTCCCCATTTATGATTAGCAACTTTAGGAACAGACTCTGGAAATATATGATTCACTGGAAGGGTGATATCATTTTCAAGATATAAATTCCAATATTTTGATGGTGCGTTAAAGGGTAGGTGCGGCTTAACATAACCTACAGCCATAAAAAAAGGTGTGCTACTATTTTGTAATTCATTTAAATCTGAAATCACCTTTTGAGTAGTTTGCCCATCAAAATAAATGGAGTCATCTCCATCTACTTTTTCTGAAACTGCTGTTGGTTTATTATTGATTAAGGCTATTCTGTTAGCTTGAAGTTGATAGTCTTTCCAGCCAATAAACGAGGCTTTAACAGTTTCGTTTTTTAGGTAAGGGTACCATTCTTGATTCCAACTTCCTTTGGCATCATATTTATGATGTGCCACTTTATTATAACTGAATGTGTTGTAACCTTTACTTTTAAGTAATTTAGGAAAGGTTGTAGCTTTTGGAGCGTCTTCACTAATCTTCGTTTTAAAAGTTAAAAACCTATTGTTATTTGGTCTCAAACCGGTTAACATACTAGCTCTTGATGCCCCACAAACAGGAACATTACAATAGGCATTTTTAAAAATCATACCATCTTGTGCCAGAGCATCAATATGAGGTGTTTTGATAATGTTGTTGCCATAAACCCCGAGTTCTGGTCTTAAATCATCAACAATAATGAGTATAATATTGGGTGTTGCAGTTTTGTATTGGGCGAAACTATTAAGTTTACAGCAAAACAAAGCTAATATGATAACTTTTGCAGTTTGAAATTTAAAACGTAATAGTCTCATTGACTTTAAAGTTTAAGGTTTTCAGGGTTTTATTTTCAGAAGAGGGACCTATCATTATTCTGAATACTCCGGGTTCCACGACATAGTCCATTGATCTATTATAAAACGCAAATGATTCTGCAGATAATTCAAAACTTACTGTTATGGTTTCTCCCGCTTTTATAAAAACACGTTCATAGGCTTTGAGTTCTTTTACCGGTCTTGTGGCGCTGCTATATAAATCTCTAATGTATAATTGAACAACTTCTTCACCGTCTAATTTACTAGTGTTGCTAACAGGAATTTGAAAAATAACAGTGCCGTTATTTTCAAGGTTGTTTTCTGCTAGTCTTGGAGTACCATATGTGAAAGAAGAATAACTTAATCCATGTCCAAAAGGATAAAGCGGTTTGATTTTCTCAAAGGCATACTTATGAAAATACTGAGAGGGTTTATGATTATATACCATTTGAAGCTGTCCAACAGAACGTGGTACAGTTAATGGTAACTTACCACTGGGGTTTATGTCTCCAAAGATGATTTCGCCCACAGCTTGTCCGCCAAGCAATCCTGGTTCCCAGGCTTCAATTAGTGCAGGGACATTGTCTTTTAACCATGGCTCTGCAATAGGCTTTCCATTAACTAATACTACAATTAACTGGGTGTTGGTGTTTTTTATGCTTTGTAAAAGTTTAAGTTGGTTTCCAGCCAAATTTAGACGTGCTCTTGCCATATTTTCTCCTGCCGTTTTATCTTTCCATTTGTTTCGCATGGAATTATCACCAACCACCACTATAGTTATATCAGCCTCTTTTGCTTTTGCAGTAGTTAATTCAATGTGTTCTGTAGTTATTTTTCTAATGTTTTCACCAGAATTATAATAATTTACGTTATAACCTTTTTGCTCACCTACAGCTTTTATACCCTCATAAATAGTGGTGACATTCTCATCAGGCTGTGGCCAATGCCAATCACCTAGAATAGTTTGGTTGTTGGCGTTGGGCCCAGTAACCAAAATGGTTTTACCTTTAGAAGGTTTTAAAGGTAATACTGCATTGTTTTTTAAAAGAACAACACCTTTTCTGGCGGTTTCTAATGCTTTATCTCGGTGTGTTTTAGTATTAATTTTTTTTGGAATTTGCTTTAAATTCACTGTGCTATTTTCAAATAGGCCAAGCATAAATTTGGCTCTTAATATTTTTCGACAAGCATCATTTATGCGTTCCTCACTTAGTTTGCCTTCTTTAACTAAAGCGATTACAGCTTCCGGAAACTTAACCCCATGCATGTGCATATCCATACCTGCTTCAACAGCATATTTGGAAGCTTCTTTTAAGCTTCTAGCCACGTGATGCAGGGTTTCAATACGTTCAATATCCATCCAATCACTAACAAAAAATCCTTCAAATCCCCATTCATTTCTAATCAAGTCAGTCATTAACCATTTGCTCATATGACAAGGAATACCATTTAATTCGTTGTGTGCTGCCATGATGGAATATACGCCTGCATCGACCGCCTTTTTGTAGGGAGGTAAATGGATTTCTTTAAGCGTTCGTTCAGAAACATCCATGGGAGAGGCATTTAATCCGTTTATTGGTTCACCACCAGCGATCATGTGTTTGGCACAGGCAATAACTTTTTCGTTTGTATTAAGATTTCCGTTTTGGAATCCTTTTATCATACTGCTGCCTAATTCACCAACTAAAAAGGGATCCTCACCAAAAGTTTCACCAACACGTCCCCATCGGGGATCGCGCATAACATCTATGTTAGGGGTAAAAGTCCAATGTGATCCTGTAGCGCGCATTTCAATAGCAGTTTGTTTGCCTACATCATAAAGTAATGCGTTGTTCCACGCAGAAGCTAAGGTTATAGGGGAGGGGTAAACCGTTGTTCCGCTTACCAATGCATTACCATGAATGGCATCTATACCAATTAGCAAAGGAATTTTTAGAGGTGATTGCGCAGCCAACTCCTGTAAATAATTAGCTTCTTCAGGAGTTAAAACATGTAAGAAAGAACCAATTTTTCCCGCCTTAGTCATGGCCTCAACATCTTTACTAAACACACCTTTGTAAAAACCTTGAGTATCGTTATTTGCTAAATCGGCTTCGGTTAGATCCTTTTCGGCCTTTTTCATGTGTTCAATACCCACAAACTGGTTCATTTGATATACTTTGTCTTCTAATGACATTTGAGCCATAAGTAGGTCTAAACGTGTATCTATATCTAGCTTTGGATTTAAATAATTGTGGTTATGTTTTTTTTGAGCATTTAAAATAAAGCTCAATGCTGTAAAAAGTATTAAGGGTAATTTCTTTAAAGACATAGTAAGTTGTTAGTTAATCTAAAGTACATTTTTGGATAAACATCTATTATAACAGATGTTTTATAATCTAATACAATTGTATTTTAGAATTAAATGTATTTAATACGTTAATATGTTATTTTAGGCGTGAATTTTTCTTAATTTGCAAACACATTAATATTTAACCTCTACTAATTATTCCATGAAATTATTACTATTACTTAACAAACTATCCTTACTATTTTTAGTTTTTACTTCTATTCTAAATGCGCAAGAGGAGTCACTTTTATTAGATGGAGCTTGGGAATTTAAAGCGGTAAGTGCTGATAAATGGATGCCAGCTGAGGTTCCTGGAGTAGTCCACTTAGATTTACTTAATAATAATGTTATTGAAGATCCTTTTTACCGAATGAATGAATCTAAAGTACAGTGGATAGGTAAGGAGAAATGGGAGTACAAACGTAATTTTGAAGTTAGTGAAAGCTTATTTAATAAATCACAAATTAAATTATTCTGTGATGGTTTAGACACTTTTGCAAGTGTCTATATTAATGACCAATTAGTAGCTACTACAAATAACATGCACTTGAGGTATCAGTTTGATTGTAAGCCATATGTTAAAAAAGGGAGTAATACCATTAAAGTGGTATTTGATTCTTATGTAGAACGCGGTCTAGAATTACATGAAGCGTCGCCTTATCCCATTCCAGGTCAAGGCAATGATAAATCCACTTTCAAAGAATTAAAAGACATTCATATTGGAACTTACATTCGTAAGGCAGGCTATCAGTTTGGTTGGGATTGGGGTCCACGATTTCTTACTAGTGGTATTTGGCGTTCTATTTATATAGAAGGTAATAATGTAACCAACATACAGTCCGTTTACTTTAAACCTGTGGGAATTTCAAAAAAGAAAGCCAATTATGATATTGAATTGGAATTAGACCATATTACTGACAAAACAATAACTGCCCAAGTAAAAGTTAATGGAAAAACTAAAGTAGAATCCGATATTGTTCTAAACAAAAAGACTAAAGCTTACAAAATACCTCTATCTATAAAAAAACCAAAGTTCTGGTGGCCTAACGGTATGGGTGAGGCGAACTTGTATGATATTGAAGTAAACTTGTTTGAAGGAGACAATTTAATAGCATCGCATAAAGAACGCCTCGGAGTGAGAACTATTGAACTGGTTACCGATCCAGATGAACAAGGCGCATCTTTTTATTTTAAGGTTAATGGGGTCCCATTTTTTGCCAAAGGAGCAAATTATATTCCGTCAGATAACTTTTTAACTCGCGTAGATAAAGAAAGGTATTTACAAACCATTATGTCTTCAAAACGTTCTCACTTTAACATGTTGAGAGTCTGGGGAGGCGGAATATATGAGTCTGATTTGTTTTATGAATTATGTGATGCGCATGGTATTTTGGTTTGGCAAGATTTCATGTTTGCTTGTTCTTTTTATCCTGGTGACGATGCTTTTGTTGAAAATGTAAAGCAAGAAGCTATAGATAATGTTAAACGTCTACGTAATCATGCCAGTATTGCATTGTGGTGTGGTAATAATGAAATAGAAACCGCATGGAGAAATTGGGGTGCCGGTGGTTGGCAAGCAACTAACGACCCAAGAAATTGGGATGCTTATGTTAAGGTCTTTCATGAAACACTTCCAGAAGTTGTGGCGACTTACCAACCGGAAATTAGATATTGGCGCAGTTCACCTACCTCTGATGATGACTCCTTATCTCCTCAAGATATTTATGTGGGTGATGCGCATTATTGGGGTTATAGAGCGAAGCGTCTTCCAATATCAGAATTTAAAGCTAAAGAAAATATTCCGCGTTTTATGAGTGAAACCGGATTTCAATCGTTTCCAGAATTAGAGAGTGTTAAAAAATTCTCTATACCATCAGACTGGGAATTATTTTCTCCTGTGATGAAACAACATCAAAAAAGTGCCATAGGTAATGCTTTAATTGCAGATTACATTGTTAGACATTATAACACACCTAAAGATTTTGAAGGTGTAATTTATCAGGGACAATTAATGCAATCTAAATCCATGCGTGTAGCTCATGAAGCCTATTTAAGAGCAATGCCTTTTTGTATGGGAGCTTTATACTGGCAAATTAATGATTGCTGGCCAGTAGCATCATGGTCAACCATAGATTATTATGGTAAATGGAAAGCACAGCAATATGAAATGAAACGCATGTTTGCACCTGTTTTTGTAGCTCCAGAGACTACTACAGATTCATTAACAGTTCAAGTGATTTCTCATGAAATTGATAAAATTAAAGGGCAGTTGGAAGTATCTATTCATAAACTAGACGGTAGTGTTATATATGAAACTAGCATTCCAAAAACCTTAAAACCTAATGATAATGTTATGGTATTTAATAAAGATTTAGTACCGCTTTTAAATGGTATTTCCAAATCTGAAGTTTATATCAAAGCTCAATTTGTTTCAAAAAGAAATATTTTATCTAAAAACATTCATTTAATGGTGCCAGAAAAGGATTTACCACTCCAAAAACCTAATATTACCATTAAATCTCAAAAGGTTAAATCCGGTTTTAAGTTAACTGTAACTTCAGATACCTATGCGAAAGCCCTTTTCCTAAGAGCTGAAGGTGTTGCAGGTTTTTTTACAGATAATTATTTTGATGTTACACCAGAACAGCCAGTATCACTAATATTTGAAACAAAAATAGAGGTTGATGATATTGTTGGAAAACTAAAAACTTACAGCTTATACGACAGTTCAGAGCATTAGAATAAATTGAGGTTACAGGTTTTTTTGAAAATGGAAGCCTAAAATCTTATAGCCGTTTTGAAAATAAAATTTGTGACCTCTTGCATTTCCTACATAGGCGTTAAGTTCTAGTGTAATACATTCTTGATTTTTTGCCCAGGTCTCAATATAATGTAGTAATATTGTTCCAATTCCAAGTGATCTGAAGTCAGGGTCCAAAATAAAATGGTCAACTTCTAGTTGTTTTCCAGAATATAAACGATCTGTTACCCATCCTCCTGAAATACCAACTAACACATTGTCTTTAAAAACACCAAAAGAGAAGTAATTGACATAATTAAACATTTTATTAATTCTTGGAGCTAAAAGCGTCTCTTCAATTTTAGGGTTAAGGATTTTAGAAAGCCTAAGAATGTCACTATGCATTTCTAAACCAATTTCACGAACAGCAATATTTTGATCCATGTGTTAATTTTCTTAAGAATAAAGATAATTATATAGTTCTTACGTTAAAAGATGTATATTTAACTTATGCCAAAATCTAACAAAAATATTACCAATACTTCTCATAAAAAACACATTAAGCAATTAAATACCATGTTTGATGAAACCTCCCAAAACAAGGCTGGAAATAGCTTTTTAATCATACTTGGAATTTGTATAAGTATTGTTTTTTTTGCAGGCCTTATTACTGTTTTTGTTATGAATATCTTCTAATATTTTAACTTCTAAAACGAATTAATTCAGATTGAAGACATTACTATTTGTTTCTTTAGCAAATGCCTCCATTTTATTGTAAAGGGTTTTAACCAAATTAAAATTTTCATTGGCTAAATTGTATTGCTCTCCTTGATCTTCATTTAAATTGAACAATTCAATGCCATGTTCTTCTGTAATACGTAATTTCCATTCATTAACTCTTAAGCCTTCTACATAATCGTTATGAGTATAAAAAAATATTTTACGCTTAGAATTTATAATGCCGTTCTCAAAAGGATATAAACTTTGACCATCGATATTGACTTGCTCTGGTAATTTAGCACCGGCAATATTTATAAAAGTTGGAAAAAAATCTATAGCACTTACAACCTCCCTATTCGTTTGGTTCGCTTTGATGGTCTCTGGCCAATACATAATTGCAGGTACTCGATGCCCTCCCTCATAAGTCGTACCTTTTGCACCTTTAAACATAGATTTAGAGCCCGTGTGCCATGGTGCTACACCATCTGTAACCATTCTGGCTGGAAGGTTATGCCAAGGGCCATTATCACTTGTAAATACAACCAATGTGTTTTTGTCTAATCCTTCTTTTTTTAGCTTTTGTAAAATTTGACCAACACTCTCATCCAAGGCTTCAATGACGTCACCATATTTTCCGCCTAATGATTTGTTTTGTGATTTTTTTGGAGCACTGACTGGTAGGTGAGGCATACTGTGTGCTAAGTAAATAAAAAAGGGATCTGATTTATTAGATTCAATAAAATTAATAGCTTCTTGAGTATACTCAGTTATTAGATTTTCTTGTTTTTTACCAACCTCTCTAATTATATTTTCATTTTGATACATGTTGAGTTTGTGTGTGTCATTTAACCAAGGACACCAAGGTAAAATCATATCATTACTGTAAGGCAGTCCATAAAAATAGTCAAAACCTCTCTCGTTTGGCATAAACTGCGGAAGGTGTCCCAAATGCCACTTACCAATGGCTGCAGTTTTATAGCCTACTGTTTTTAAAACATTGGCAATCGTAATTTCACTTGTAGGTAATCCTTTATTAGAGCTTGGACCAAAATTAAAAGGTGCATTTCTTAAGGCATATCGTCCTGTTAAAGATGCTGCACGAGATGGTGTGCATACTGATGATGGGGCGTAATACGATGTAAATCTAACACCTTGGGCTGCCATTTGGTCAATATTAGGGGTATTGATTAACGGATGCCCATAACTACTTAAATCGCCATAACCCATGTCATCAGTTAAAATGAATATGATATTTGGTGGTGACTTTTTAGTTTGATCTTGACAAGATGTTAAAATTAATGAGAAACCAAAGATTATGAGGTATAATGTTTTAGTAGGCATATTAAAAGATTGGTTAATTACAGACCATTTTTTTGTAAAACTATATACTAAAATGAAACTTTACTATTAATCTCATATTTTTTTTAATGGAACTGATTTAAATCCCTTAGATGTTAGGATTTCTGTAGGTTTAGAACATCCTAGGGATGTGATTTCAGATTTAAATCAAGCACTGTCTTAAATATTATTTTATATTCGTAACATGTTATCCAAAAAAACTAAATACGGATTAAAAGCATTGTCATTCATAGCTAAAAGAAATAGTAACGAGCCGGTTCAGACTTCTGTTATAGCAGAGAATGAAAATATTTCATTAAAATTTTTGGAAAGTATTTTGTTAACGCTTCGTAAAGCTGGTTTTCTTTCCTCAAAAAAAGGAAAAGGAGGGGGATACTATTTACTTAAAGATGCGAAAGATATCTATATGACTGAAGTTATTAGATCTCTTGATGGTCCCATAGCAATGCTCCCGTGTGTTAGTTTAAATTTTTATGAACGCTGTTCTGATTGCCCTGATGAAGACGCTTGTGTATTACATGAATTGATGATAGATGTTAGGGATAGTACTCTTAATATCTTTAATAACACTTCTTTAGCCGATTTAATTTAATTTTTTATTTGCATTGACAAACAGAAAATTATATTTAAGAAAGAACTCAAACTTTTAAGAATGACCAATAAACAAGCCATTTACTGGGGAATTTTTGAGAATCTTTTTTTGGAAGCAACTCTTTCAAAAGTATTATACGGTTAAAAAAACATTTACGTCTTTTCTAACAGATTCTTCTTTTTTTGTAACAAACTTATATTTATCACGTCTAATTTTACGTATAAATAAATAATTCATGAAAGTAGATAAACAATTAATAAGCGTTACGCATTTTTCACAACTTTTAAGTTATATAACAGGTTTTGGTGGTCTTATTGTACCACTTATTATTTGGTCTTTAAAGAAGGATGAAATCCATGAACTTGATGATCATGGTAAGCTTATTATTAATTTTCAGTTAAGTTTAATTATTTATGCCTTAATTTCCATTCCTTTCTGTTTTATAATCATAGGATTTATTCCTTTAATTTTAGTAGGTCTAATAGGTTTTATTTTTCCTATTATCAATGGGATAAAAGCAAGTAACGGTGAACTAACCCATTATCCCTTTTCAATAAATATCTTAAAATAAAAAAAGCGCTTAATAGCGCTTTTTAATTATTTATTAATATAATTTAATTACTTAACATTACTGGCATAACCAGCATTGTAATCAATTCCCCTTCGTCAAGTCCGTCAACTGGGGTTAATATTCCTGCACGATTTGGTAAACTCATTTCAAGTTGTACATCTTCAGAATTCAAATTTGTCAACATTTCTGATAGAAATCTAGAGTTAAATCCAATTTGGATATCATCACCATTATAATCACAATTTAAACGCTCGTCCGCTTTATTACTGTAATCTAGATCTTCAGCAGAAATATTTAATTCTGCACCTGCAATTTTAAGTCTTATTTGATGCGTAGTTTTATTAGAAAAAATACTTACACGTTTAACAGAGTTAAGTAACTCAGAACGGGAGATAGATAAGGTGTTTGGATTCTCTTTGGGAATAACAGCTTCATAATTTGGGTACTTACCATCAATAAGTCTACAAATGAGTTGTGTGTTTTCAAATGAAAATTTAGCATTTGAATTGTTATATTCAACTGTAACTTCTTCTTCACTAGCAGCAAGAATACCTTTTAAAATATTTAAAGGTTTCTTGGGCATAATGAATTCTGCCGATTCATTTGCAGAAATATCTTCTCGTGTATATTTAACCAGTTTATGGGCATCGGTGGCAACAAAAGTTAAGCTTTCAGAAGAAAATTGAAAAAACACGCCACTCATCACTGGCCTTAAATCATCATTTCCAGCAGCAAAAATGGTTTTACTAATAGCTGTTGCTAACACGTGGCCAGTAATTTTGGTATTACTAGGATTATCTAATTCTACAGCTTTAGGGAATTCGTTACCATCTGCATAGGCTAGAGCATATTTCCCGTGATTAGAACTTATTTCAACAGTATTGTTGTCACCAGAAATGAATGTTAGAGGTTGTTCTGGAAATGTTTTTAATGTATCCAATAGCAATCTTGCTGGTAAAGCAATGTTTCCAGAGTTATCACTTTCAACCTCAATAGAAGAAGACATAGTAGTTTCCAGATCACTAGCAGAAATTACTAACTGTGATTCATTAAGTTCAAATAAAAAATTATCTAGAATAGGAAGTGTATTAGAATTATTAATAACACCTCCAAGTAGTTGTAATTTTTT
Organism: Bacteroidota bacterium; assembly: GCA_042091495.1. GTDB lineage: Bacteria > Bacteroidota > Bacteroidia > Flavobacteriales > Flavobacteriaceae > JBELHJ01. Next base: position 40,270 of record JBELHJ010000009.1, on the reverse strand, counting down.
AAGAAGCTTTGAGCTTGATACTATGAATTTCATGAAAATTATTTTTTTGTCAAAAAAGACACTTGTTACTTACAAATATATCCTAATACTCTTGTTTTATAAAACAAACTTATCAACAACTACATCTTATATTTCTTTCTTATATAAACATTAAAAATTATACCAGTAATGAAAAGTAATACGACTGGAATTAAAGTGTTTACAAGTTTATATTTTGTTTTTTGTTTAGAAATTAACTCTGGGTTTAAGTAATTAATATTAATGTCTTTATTTCTTATGTTCATAAGTCCAATATCATCAAGTAAATAGTTTACTGCATTTAATAAAAATTCTTTATTACCATAGGTTATTCCTGACCACTTATCAAACCCTAATTCTAAAGGGCTTCTAGATTTTAAATCAAAGTCATTTTTAATAAGATTTCCAGATGATGCTATAATCATTGCAGAAGAACTACTCTCATCTAGATGGTTTCTAAAATTAAATGGTTTTACTCTGTATCGGAATGTTGAAGGGAATTTACCTTCAACCAATACTGCTAGATTTTGTGCTTCATTTTTTGCTTTTTTTGTATTTAAATTAGCAATAGATTGATCTAAACTCATCAATTTTGGTACACCAAATACCTCATTATTTGAAGTTGATTTTAATAAGATGGTTTTTTTAAGTTCATTCTTAAGTGTATCTATTTGACTAGCAAACTCCAGCTTCACATCGGTTATGTTTTTTGTAATAGGGTGATTATTATTCGCTTTAGCTAGAGGCGCATATGGAAATATCCTGGGGACAAACTGTCTTTTACTTCCTTTACCAGAAATTACAGCTGTTAAAGCTGCATCTGAACTACTAACGAGATTTTTATTAACTCGAATACCATAGGTAAATAATAGGTCACTTATATTTAACTCTTTTGGAATTGCTAATGATGTTTTATTAAACATTAAGCTATCTTTATTTGTTACAACACTATTAGTTAACCAAAGTGACTTGCCGCCATGCATTGTGAATTGATCCAAAACATACTTCTCAGATTCAGAAAAAGCTTCTCTAGGATTTGCATTTATCAAGAGATCATATTCCATTATTTGATTTAATGTTTTACTTGGGCTATTTTGAACACTATCCAGAGTAAACTCTGCCAATCTGTAATAACTCCCAAGTGTTTTTAAAAAATCAGCAATGTAAATATCTTTAAGTTGCTCATTGCCTTTCAATACAGCAATCTTTTTTTGATCTGCCTTTTGAGTTGTTAGTTTTTTAATGGCATCACTAAATACATATTCTAATTGTTGAATGGATGAAGTTATAATACCTTGTTCGTTGGCATTAAAATCATTTTTAAGTAAATTAATTTTAGTTGTTTTTTTATTATAACTAACCAAAGCCCATGGAAAAATAAGTTGTTGCGATAATTTACCATCTTTTTTAGTACTTAGTTCTAAAGGGTTTAATCCTCTTTTTACGAGTTGTTGGATATTAGATTGCCTTAATTCTTCAGATGCTAGAGGATCTATGATTTGAAAACTTATTAATCCATTTAAATTTTCATATTCTTCAATAATAGCAATGGTTTCGTTTTTTAATTTATCAAAATCAGGGTTTAACTCACCATCAAGGAAAATGTCAATAACCAAGGGAGAAGTAATTGATGTTGCCAATACTTTTGTTGAATCAGAAAGTGAATATCTCTTATCTGGTGTGTAATCTATTCTAAAAAACCAGATACTGGCTATCATGTTTAAAACTAGACAAGATAAAATGACAATGATGCTTTTTTTGTAAGACATAAACTTAGTTGTCATAAACTATTTTTTCAGATGAAGATGTTACTCTAATGACCTTATTATTTTTGAAATAAATGGATAAAATTTCTTTATGCTCATTAAATGCGCCTGGTTTAATACCAATGCTATAGTTCCAAAAATTATTATCCTCTTTATTGGCTTCATAATCCCACCCAAGCCACTCATAGCTTCCTAAAGTATCTTTGATTTGATTCTTTGACATTCCAATAAATACATTAGTATCTAGAATATTTTTTAACATTTCATAGCGTAATTCAGGTAACTCTCTCCAACCCAATTCGTCAAAATATTTTTCATGATGGTAGCTGCTAAAAATATTTAACATCGGATAAAAAGCATAAAAATAAATTATAGGAGTTAAAAAAATACTGATAATTAACGTTAACCATTTTCTGTTATCAATAGTTCTAATAAACAAGAATGTGGGAACATAAACTATTATAATAAATATAACAAGCAAAGGCGTTACAATCATTTTTTAATGGATTTAATTTTATGCTGAGTGATTAATAAAAATGAAATACTTATTGATATAAAATAGATTAGTGATCTTGAGTCTATAAGCCCTTTCCTGAAATTGTCATAGTGAAATATAGCTGCTATTTTATTAAAATCAATACTTTTAATATGTGTGGTGTTTAATTGAGAAAAACCGTAATAAAATATAAACATTATCAAACTAGAAGACAAGAAAGCTACAATTTGATTTTTGGTAAATGCAGAGCAAGTAATACCTATTGCACAAAACAAAGTTATAACCAGAAATAATCCCAGATATGATGTTATAAAAATTTCCAATTCAACATTTTCTGGCATGACAGAAAGATTGTAAACAGAAATTACGTAAGTCAATGTTGGTATAACAGCAACTAATAAAACACTAAGAATTGCAGAAAATTTTGCTAATACTAAAGCGTTTATGGTTATAGGTTTAGTAAATAAAATCTCAATAGTACCAGTTTTAAATTCTTCAGAAAAACTTTTCATGGTTAATACAGAAGTTAAAATAATCATTAGCCATGGGGCTAATCTAAAAAAATCTGAAAGGTCACTGTAGCCATTGTCTAGAATATTGTAAGGTGATTTAAATACCCATAAAAACAACCCATTTATAACTAGAAAAGCAATGATTAAAAAATATGCTGAAGCCCCCATAAACATTCCTCTAAAATCTTTCTTATAGATTGCTAAAAAACTTTTCATCATGCTTTAATTTAAAATGACACTAACCTTCAAAATTAATTGTAATTGTATCTCTGTAATCTAATCCCATAAGTGATGCAGCACTTCCTACGGTTTCCTTATTACTTTTGTAAATAGCAATTTCAAGAAATCCAGCAGAATTAAACAAAACTAACCCTTTACCTTCATCATTTCTTTTTTCTTTTGGCAGTTTAAAATTAACAACATCACTGTAAGTATTGTGAATAATTTTAAATTTATATGACCTTATTGAGATTTCAAAAGCACGCCCTTTTTCAATATTTTTAAAAAAATGTTTTTTGATATTTGTGACGACATTTCCATAATTATCAATGTAAACCACATTTCCAATTATTTGAGATTGTTCATCATTTACAATGGGCTTTAAATTTGTAATTGGCTTTATAGATTTAATTACTTTACCAATAACTTCTAAAGTACCTCCTCTCGCAATATGACAAGCTACTTTAACAAATACATCAAGTACAGTAAAATTGGATTCTATATTATTATGGATATTTATTTCCACAATTTTATCTGGTGAAAGGTCTGAACAGATCATACTCATGATGCCGTTATTTGCACAAATAAAATAATGACCGTCAAGTAATACTGTAATATGTTTATTTTCTGGAGTAAGCTCAGAATCAATTCCTACAAGGTGAATGGTTCCTTTAGGAAAATTATTATATGCATTTTTAATAATATAAGCTGCCTCTGGGATATTGAAAGGTGAAACCGAGTGAGAGATATCAACAATTTTGGCATTTTCAAGTTCATTATAGATAGCTCCTTTAATAGCTCCTGCATAGTAATCTTTCTCTCCAAAATCAGTAGTTAATGTTATAATTGCCATTAATAATTTGTTGATATATTTTCTACAATCCTCTTTTAAAATTACGTAGATTTGTTTTACACAAAACTAATAAAACAATTCAACTAACTTAATATTTTTTGGCTTTTGAATGAACTAGAAATTGAATTAGAAGAAATATCTCCAAAAGAGTTTTTTGGCGCTCAGAATTGCAACATTGAATTACTGAAAAAGTACTTTCCCAAATTAAAAATTGTCGCTCGTGGTAACAAGGTTCGTGTCTATGGAGATGAAGAGCTTTTGGAGGAGTTTGACAAACGTTTAACCATGTTAATGGTTCATTTTACCAAATTCAATAAATTAGATGAAAACATTATTGAACGTGTTCTAACTTCTGATGATTCAACGTCACTAGAAACATCAGATAAAAGTGGTGATGTTATAGTTCATGGTGTTGGTGGTAAGTTGATTAAAGCTCAAACCGTAAACCAAAGAAAGCTAGTTGAACTTGTTCGTAAAAACGATATGGTTTTTGCCATAGGTCCAGCAGGAACAGGGAAAACTTACACTGGTGTTGCTTTAGCTGTACAAGCACTTAAAAACAAAGAAGTAAAACGTATAATTTTAACACGTCCAGCAGTTGAAGCGGGAGAAAATCTAGGTTTTTTACCAGGTGATTTGAAAGAGAAATTGGACCCTTATATGCAACCGCTTTATGACGCATTGAGGGACATGATTCCTGCTGAAAAGTTAGATATGTTTATAGAAAATGGGACTATTCAAATAGCACCACTAGCATTTATGAGAGGAAGAACTCTTGATAATGCTTTTGTAATTCTTGATGAAGGTCAAAATACCACACATGCCCAGATGAAAATGTTTTTAACCAGAATGGGTAAAAATGCTAAATTTCTTTTGACAGGTGATCCAGGTCAAATTGATCTTCCGAGGCGAACAATATCAGGCTTAAAAGAAGCCTTACTTATACTAAAAGATGTTGACGGTGTTGGAATAATGTTCCTTGATGATAAGGATGTAATTAGACACAAATTGGTTAAAAAAATTATTGCCGCTTATAAAAATATTGAAAACAGAGATTAATGCAGAATACGATTACAGAAACTCATTTTGATTTTCCTAATCAAAAAAGTGTTTACAAAGGTAAAGTTAGAGAGGTGTATCAAATAGGTGATGATAAATTAGTCATGATAGCTTCTGACCGCCTATCGGCTTTTGATGTAATTATGCCTAAGGGTATTCCATATAAAGGTCAGATTTTAAATGAAATTGCAACAAAGATGATGAAAGCCACTAAGGATATTGTTCCAAATTGGTTGTTGGCAACACCAGATCCGAATGTGGCTGTTGGTCATTTATGTGAACCCTTTAAAGTTGAGATGGTAATTAGAGGTTATATGTCTGGTCATGCCGCTAGAGAGTATAAAGCTGGTAAAAGAATACTTTGTGGTGTTGAAATGCCAGATGGTTTGAAAGAAAACGATAAATTCCCTAATCCAATAATTACGCCTGCAACAAAAGCAGAAATGGGAGATCATGACGAAGATATTTCTAAGGCGGATATTTTAAAGAGGGGTATAGTATCTGCAGAAGATTATGCTGTTCTCGAAGATTATACTTATAAATTATTTCAAAGAGGTACTGAAATTGCAGCTTCAAGGGGGCTTATTTTAGTAGATACTAAATACGAATTTGGTAAAACAAAGGATGGTAAGATAGTTCTCATTGACGAAATACATACTCCAGATTCTTCAAGATATTTCTACACAGATAGTTATGTAGATTTACAAAAAATGGGCCTACCACAAAAGCAGCTTTCTAAAGAGTTTGTAAGACAATGGTTGATATCAAACGGTTTTCAAGGTCTCGATGGTCAGGAAGTTCCCGTCATGTCAGATGATTATGTTGAATCTGTTTCTGAGCGTTATATTGAACTTTATGAAAATATTACAGGTGAAGTATTTTTGAAAGCAGATGTGTCAAATATTAATGACCGAATAAATACAAACGTACTTAACTATCTAAAAGCGTAACAACTTTCTCTTTTACAAAGGCTATAATTTTTTTGAAATATTTGTATAAAAATGCATTAGTCCTTGTTCTAAAGATGGCTATGAGGCTAACAACTACCAAAAATATTATTGCGCCTATAATAGCTTCAAACGGTGATAGTGATTTATTATAAAACGTTTTTAAACCAATTCCAGTAAAACTACCATAAAGGACTATAAAATGTATAACGTAAATTGAAAGGGTTTTTGTGCCAATATCAATTATTAAAGAGTTTTTAAAATACCTCTCAAGTAGATAGAATATTGTAAATATAATTAGTACATCTCCTAATCTAATAAAAAGATAATTGTAGTTTGCTACTTGCTCAAATAGGGTAATACCACTTTGTAATGCTATGAATCTTAGAATTGATGATGAAAAATAGATGAGTACTATGCCACTAGTCATCAAAATAAAAGTGAACCATCTTTTGAAATGAACTTTCCTATTAAATAATAAGATTATTTGACCTATAAAAGCGCCAAATGTAACGTAGCCAATCCAAGGAATAATTGTAAAAACAGATCCATTAGATTTACTAAAATAATTTTCTAAAAAAAGAGGTAATTGAGGAATTTCAATAGTTCTATACCATGGTTCTGTTAAAAAAACAACAAAAGTTACACTACAAATTAATACAGCGAATAGCCAAATACTTTTCCTTGTAGTTTTTATTAAAAAAACCAAAAATATAAGAGAAACTCCTATACATTGAAGCACATCAACCACCCAGAAATAAGAATTAAAGTAGCCTTTAATCCAAGAAAAAGGTTGAGCTCTAAGTGCGTAGCCGATAACAATTAACAACAATCCTCTTTGAATCCCTTTTAAAAGTCTTTCATTTTGTTTTTCTGGTTCACACTTTATTGCTAAGTAGGAAAAAACTATTCCAGTAATTGTAAAAAATAAGGGTGCAGTTATACCACGAAAATAAGACCAAACGGTAAATGCTAGGTATTCATGACTTTTATATACAGGATCAAGTAGGGTATCTATAAAATGCCCCTGTAACATCATTAATATTGCAAATGCTCTAACAGCATCAAGAAAAAAGAGGCGTTGTGGCTTCAACTTATTAAAATATTTCTAAAATATATCAAACATACATTAAATAGCTAAATCAATTAAAAGATTATTTTATATTTAATATTCAATTATTAAAAACTAATACATAAAATTAATTAACTAATATTTCATGAGTAATTACCACATAAAACATTTAGAGGAATATTTTCAAGTTTATAGAAAATCGGTAAGAAACCCTGAGGTTTTCTGGGGGGAAATTGCAGAGGAGCATTTTATGTGGCGCAAAAAATGGGATCGTGTTTTAGATTATGATTTTAAAACACCTTCAATAAAATGGTTTAGTAATGCCAAGTTAAATATTACTGAAAATTGTTTAGATCGTCATTTATCAACTAAAGGGAATCAAACAGCCATTATTTTTGAACCCAATAATCCCAATGAAAAAGAACTTAGAATAAGTTATGCAACACTTCATAAGAAAGTTTGTAGAATGGCCAATGTTTTAAAAACTCAAGGTGTAAAAAAAGGTGATCGCGTTTGTATTTATTTACCAATGATTCCTGAATTAGCTGTTTCTGTTTTAGCATGTGCAAGAATAGGTGCAATTCATTCTGTAGTTTTTGCTGGTTTTTCTTCTCAGGCGCTTTCAACAAGAATAAATGATTGTAATGCTAAAATGGTTATTACTAGTGATGGTTCATTTAGAGGGAATAAAACCATTGATTTGAAAGGTATTGTTGACGAGGCACTAAAATCATGTCCATGTGTTGAGAATGTTTTGGTAAAGAAACGTATTAATTCAAATTTAGAATTGACTCAAGGAAGAGATTTGTTATTAGATGATTTACTTTCTGTTGCCTCTGAGGTCTGTGAAGCGGAACTGATGGATGCAGAAGACCCTCTATTTATTTTATATACTTCAGGTTCAACAGGTAAGCCTAAAGGAATGGTTCATTCAACTGCAGGCTATATGGTTTTCACAGCTTATACTTTTAAAAATGTTTTTCAGTATAAAGAAAATGATGTGTATTGGTGTACGGCTGATATTGGTTGGATTACTGGTCACAGCTATATTGTTTATGGTCCATTGTTAAATGGAGCTACCACACTAATGTTTGAAGGCGTACCTAGCTATCCTGATTTTGGTAGATTTTGGCAAATTGTTGAAAAATATAAAGTCAATCAATTTTATACTGCACCAACAGCAATTAGAGCTTTAGCTAAAGAAGGATTGGAATATACAGAAACTTATGATTTGAGTTCATTAAAGGTATTAGGAACAGTAGGTGAGCCCATAAATGAAGAGGCATGGCATTGGTATGATGATAATATTGGGAAACGTAAGAGTCCAATAGTTGACACCTGGTGGCAAACGGAAACTGGAGGTGTAATGATAACACCAATACCATTTGTCACACCAACTAAACCAACATATGCAACATTACCTTTTCCTGGTATACAACCAGCACTAATGGATAAAAATGGTGATGAGATTTTAGGGAATCAAGTAGATGGTAAACTTTGTATTAAGTATCCTTGGCCTTCGATAGCGCGAACAATATGGGGAAATCATCAACGCTACAAAGAAACTTATTTTTCTGCTTTTGAGGATATGTATTTCACTGGAGATGGTGCGCTTAGAGATGAAGTTGGATATTATAGAATTACAGGAAGAGTAGATGATGTGGTAATCGTATCAGGGCATAACCTAGGCACAGCTCCAATTGAGGATGCAATAAATGAGCATCCCGCTGTAGCAGAATCAGCCATTGTTGGATTTCCTCATGATATTAAAGGTAATGCGCTTTATGGGTATGTCATTCTAAAAGATGTTGGTGAGTCTAGGAAACATGACAACTTACGTAAAGAAATTAATCAGATCATTACTGAACAGATAGGTCCGATAGCTAAATTAGATAAAATTCAATTTACTGTGGGTTTACCAAAAACACGTTCAGGTAAAATTATGCGCCGTATTTTAAGAAAAATTGCTTCTAATGATTATGAAAATTTAGGTGATACAAGCACGCTTCTTAATCCAGAAATTATTGAGTCAATTATAAAGAATGTCATTTAAAAAATGAATTTTTTTGGTGGGTTTTAATAGCTTTTTTTGAAAGATAAATACCTAAGATTAATGCAACAAAAGCTCCAATAGATATCCCTGGTATAAAATTAATGAATAAAAAGAAATCATAAGCACCATGAAAGATAACAGCCCAAAATAACCCTTTGAGATTCATCCACTTTTTTTGGTCTGAAAACTTAGCTTTACCCATAAAGTATCCCATTATAATAGCAAATGAAGCATGTGCTGGAATGGCTGTAAATGCTCTCAATAATGCTACTTGGTAGCCACCTTCCAATACGTAAAAAATATTTTCAGTAGCAGCAAAACCCATTGAAACCATTACTGCATAAATTATCCCGTCATAGGGTTCATTAAACGTTTTATGATTTTGAGCGTATTTCTTAACAAGAATATACTTACTAAATTCTTCAATCAGACCTACTATAAAAAACGCTTTTATGAATTGCTGAAAGACACTATAATTATCATTTAATGGAATGATTATATCAGCAATCAGATATAAAATACTCGTAATAATTATGCTGATTATACCTCCAAGTAAAAACATTTTTATCAATAAACCAATCGGTTCTTTTTCATGCATGTCATTATGATAAACATATATTATTACAGAGGCTACAGGGATTATTGATAGTAATAGCAAATACATTTATAACTTGTTTTTAATGGCATCAATTACATTAATATAATAATTATAGTTTGATGCTATAAAATGATTATTAGAGGCACTCAAATTCAATAAATCTATAAAAGTTTGAATGGTTACAAGTTTAATCGCTTCGACTTCAATAGGATCAAATATCAATTCATCAATAGAATTTTTTAAACAAGCTATATAAGTGTGATGAAATTCATTGTCTTTTATGCCGCTAGGGTAAGTTTGCTCTTTAAGAAAAACACCTACTTTAATTAAATCTGTTTTTGAAAGTTTATAATTTAATTCTTCAAAAGTTTCTCTAATCGCAGCATCTTCTATAGCTTCACCAGTGTCTACATGTCCTGCTGCAGATACATCCCACAAACCAGGGCATATTTCCTTACTTAAAGCCCTTTGTTGTAAAAGTATTTCACCATCAGTTGTAAACAACCAAACATGAGCCGTATTGTGATAGTACCCTAAGCGATGTACCTCACTTTTAAGGCAGCTTTCTCCGGTTGGTATTCCCTTTCTATTAACAATATCAATATATTCATCCATAAATCAAAAAAGCCTCAGTTAAGAGGCTAGTTTTTACATTACTTAAAATAACTAAAGTCGTCGCCATTTTTTATATTAAGTAGTGACTCATATATTAGCTTTATAACATTTTCAACGTCATCTCTATGAACCATTTCAACAGTTGTATGCATGTATCTTAGGGGTAAAGAAATTAATGCACTAGCAACTCCTCCATTACTATATGCAAAAGCATCAGTATCAGTACCAGTGGCTCTAGATAATGCAGATCTTTGGAAAGGTATCTTATTAGATTCAGCAGTATCTGTAATTAAATCTCTTAATTTTTGTTGAACTGCAGGGGCATAAGCAACAACAGGCCCTTTGCCTAATTCCATATGACCTTCTTTTTTCTTATCTATCATAGGCGTGGTTGTGTCATGAGTTACATCCGTTACAATAGCCACATTTGGTTTTATCGTTTCAGTTATCATTTCTGCACCACGCAGTCCAATTTCTTCTTGTACAGAATTGGTTACATATAATCCAAAAGGAAGTTTTTTCTTGTTTTCATGAAGTAATCTCGCCACTTCAGCAATCATAAAACCTCCCATTCGATTATCTAAAGCTCTACAAACAAATTTGTTGTCATTAAGAATGTGAAATTCATCAGGATAAGTAATAACACATCCCACATGAACCCCCATTTTTTCAACCTCCTCTTTATCTTGTGCTCCTACATCAATGCAAATATTTTCTAATTTAGGAACTTCCTCTTTTGATTTTAAACGTGTGTGAATGGCTGGCCATCCAAATACGCCCTTTACAATACCTTTTTTAGTATGAATATCAACAACTTTACTCGGGGCTATTTGATGATCACTACCCCCATTTCTAATGACATAAATGAGACCATTATCAGAAATATAATTTACATACCATGAAATCTCATCAGCATGTCCTTCAATAACTACCTTATATTTAGCTTTAGGATTAATGACACCAACAGCCGTACCATAAGTATCAGTAATAAATTCATCAACATAAGGTTTTAGATAATTCATCCATATTTTTTGACCTTCCCATTCATATCCAGTGGGAGCAGCATTATTAAGATAGGTTTCTAAAAAGTTTAATGATTTTTTGTTTAAAATACGCTTCTTTGACATAGTTCATCTAATTTTGGTCTAAAATAAGAATATCTGTAAAAATTAAATGAAATACCTCATCAAATAATTAAATTTGATTATGAATCAATCATCCGTGAACTTGAGAATAATTATTCTTTTATTTATAGTATGTAATGGTTTTTCTCAGAAAAATACCGATGAAGAAATAACTTATATTTACGTTGAAGGTGACTCAATTCCTAAGACTGCTATTGAACTTAATGAAATATTAATTTTAAATCGAGTTAAATTTACTTCTAAAGAAGATATTAAAAACTACTATTTAATTAAAAGAAGAACTTTAAAAGTTTATAATTATGCAAAATTAGCTTCAGAGCGTCTAGATTCATTAGAATCCCGATTTTCAAGAATAACCTCAAAACGTGAAAGAAAACGCTACGCTAAGTTGGTCCAAAAATATATTGATAATGAGTTTTCTGAAGAATTAAAAAAATTATCAAGATCAGAGGGACGTATATTAATTAAATTAATACACAGACAGACCGGTTCCACGGCTTTTGATTTAATTAAAAATTTAAGAAGCGGCTGGAATGCATTTTGGTTCAATAATACTGCTAAATTATTTGATCTTTCTCTTAAGTCAGAGTATGATCCTTATACAAACAAATCAGATTTTTATATAGAAGACATTCTCCAACGCGCTTTTCAAAATGAACAGCTTGAGCGACAATCTTCCAAATTAGTTTTAGATTATTATGATATAAGATCAAAATGGGAAAACAATTAGAATATAAATTATTGCCATTTGAAGAAAAATTAAATGTATTAACCCATGCTATTAGTTTATTATTAGCCTTATTGGGGGGTGTGTTACTATTTTCAAAATTATCTTTTGATAATTATTTAGAATTAGCAACTGTAGGTATTTATTTTTTTGCATTATGCTTTATGTTTTTTGCATCTACTATTTACCACATGACTTTAAAACCTGATTTAAAACACAAGCTTAGAATTTTAGATCATATAGCCATATATTTATTAATAGCTGGAACTTACACTCCTGTAGTTTTATTAAAATTATCTGAAAATAATGGTTATTTGCTTTTTTCTATAGTTTGGGGAATAGCCTTAGTTGGAGTTATTTTAAAGTTATTTTATACCGGTAGATATAATCTTTTTTCAACTTTGCTGTATGCAGTTATGGGATGGTTAATTGTCATTGACTATAAAACTTTAAATGTTTTATTAGGAAGTGAAGCACTATTTTACTTAGAGTGGGGCGGGGCTTTTTACACTTTAGGAATTGTTTTTTATGCTGTGAAATCGATACCCTATAATCACCCAATATGGCATGTATTTGTTAGTTTAGGTGCTTTCTTTCATTTTTATTTCATTTTTAAATTCATTGTTTAATTTTAATTATAGGATAATTTTTACATCCAAGACGTTAATAAAAACAATAAGCTAATTTTATTTAACTATAACTTTAGATCATATTATGTGTCAATTTTTTACGATTCATAATTAAAAAAGTTATAACTTTAAATCACTTTGATTTTAAGTAAATCTAAAATTATGCAAATTATTAAATCCTTTTTATTAGCTGTCATTATATTTTGTTCATTTTCTTGCGAGGACAAATCATTTGAATCCGGCTCAATCGATCTATCATCTAATATAGATGATCTCTCATATGCCGAACTTATTGGAGCTAGAGAGTATAGTGAAATAGTTTCTGCCTCCCCTTTCATTAATAGTAATGGACAAGTTGTTTATTATGATTTAATTTCAATATCAAAAGATGATGTAGAACTCAGTGATGAGTTTACCCAATTTGTTAGTATAATTAATCCTTTTGATGAAACAGTCCAATTGAATGACGGGTCTTCTGTTACTATCAAAAATGCAACCAATGCAGGACAAATTACAATTGGAGAAAATAATGTGTTTGAAAATGGAGATTATTACTTTTCTGTAAGAGCCTGGATTGATCAAGATAATATTTTTGAATTTGATAAAATTTGGCATTTAAAAATTGGGCCAGAACTTGTTTCTGCTGTTAAATATTGTCCAGTGTCATACAACTTTGTTACAGGTGAAGATAACTTGACTAGTCTTGCTGAGTTGGGTCAGGGTAACCCTGATATTTATTTCGAATTGGGAAGTGATCAAGATAAGTTAACCATTGACTCATCAACTGGTGAAATTGCTTTAAATAATTCCTATTCAATTACAGAGACCGTTGATATTTCACCAATAATTAATGTAATTAGCAATATAAGTGGTGAAGTTGTTGCCTTCGAGAACATCTTAAATATCAGACTTTCTCAAACACCAGAACCCTTAGATACGGGTGTAAATTATTTCTTTTATCCTTCATTAAAACCCAAATCCAAAGGAAACTTGGCTGCAGGAGGCGATGGTTACAGTAGACAAAATATCTTGGGCTTTGAGTCTCAACCTTGGTTTTACGCTCAAAGGCTATGGTGGGAGCGTCCAAGAGCGGATTCATCCGATGCAATCTCTACAAGGACCGAAGCTGGTATAACCGAAAATAATGCTTTAACGCATCCCTATTGGACTCTAAATAATCCGGTTGAATCATGGGTAATTATAGACCCCGTTAATTTATCTCAATATGAGGGATGTTTTGATGTAAAATTACAGATCTGGACAAAAATGAATTTAACAAGTGATCAGATTTATCTTGATGATGGAAGGACTCCTGTAGATCTCGAGTTCTATATAAGTGATAATTATACTGATGATGTAACAACTACTAATTGGACTTTGGTTAACCCTCATATGCAATCTGAAATTAATAGTAATGGCACTGTATTCTCTGGAAGACCATATCCAGGTGACCAAAGTGGTCCTGACCCAGATAATGTAAAAGATACTAACAAGAACGCAAATAATCTGTGGGTGAGGTCAGAACTGGATTTATCAGATTATGTTTCAAGTACTGCATTTACTTTTGCAATTAGGAATGTTACTTATTTTGAAACTACTCCCGCAACACCTATAAAGGGTGTGGTTCATATTTCTGATATCCATTATAAAGCCATTGAAAAATAAGCACCATTATGATTTTAACTAAAACGCACTACCTAATTATATTTTTTCTATTGTCATTCACTTTTTCTTTTTCTCAAAAAAAAGTTACAGGCACTATTGTTGATGAAAATAATATGCCACTACCTGGTGTTAATGTATTAATTAAAGACACAACAACTGGAACAATGTCAGACTTTGATGGCCTGTACGAAATTGAATTACCTACTAATAAAAATGTTTTGACTTTTTCAATGGTTGGTATGATTACTCAAACAGTTACAGTGGGTGAGCAAACCCAGTTAGATATTGTTTTAAAATCGGATATTACACAATTAGATGAAGTTGTTGTTGTAGGTTATGGTACGGTAGCCAGAAAAGACTTAACAGGAGCAGTTAGTACTGTGAAATCTGAAGATATTGAACTAGCTCCGGTAGCAAACTTTGATCAGGCATTAGCAGGACGTATAGCAGGAGTTACTGTTACTTCTGGAGAGGGAACACCCGGTGCAGCTCTAAATATTGTAGTAAGAGGAGGTAATTCAATTACAGGCTCTAATGCACCTTTATATGTAATAAATGGTATCCCATTAGAGGATTTTGATCCAAGTACCATAAATCCCTCAGATATTAAATCTTTTAATGTACTAAAGGATGCTTCGGCAACTGCTATCTACGGATCTAGAGGTGCTAATGGCGTTATTGTTATTACTACAAAAGAAGGTCAGACGGATGGTAAATCTATTGTAACATTTAACCATTCAACAGCGCTAAGTATGGTGCCAAAATATTTAGATGTTTTAAGTCCATATGAATATGTAAAACACCTTGAAACAAGAGCAATATCTGAAGATAATTGGATCATTAGGCCAAATGATACTTCTAGTAATTTATCTAA
This sequence comes from Bacteroidota bacterium, assembly GCA_042091495.1. Lineage (GTDB taxonomy): Bacteria > Bacteroidota > Bacteroidia > Flavobacteriales > Flavobacteriaceae > JBELHJ01. Next base: position 25,022 of record JBELHJ010000009.1, on the reverse strand, counting down.
CTTTTATGATAGATGGGGCCTTCCAGAACTTTATGTCAATGCAAAAGGAACAGATTGGCAAGATGAAATTTTTCAGACGGCATTAATGACCAATACTAATTTTTCTATAAGTGGTGGTAATGAAAAAACAAATATATTTTTATCGTCTGCTTTTGTCGATCAAGAAGGAACAATGATTGAAACAGGTTTTAAACGTTGGAATAATAATTTGACTGTTAATCACAAATTATCTAATAAAACCAAAATTAATACCAGACTAAATTATACAAATACCAAACGTATAGGCCCTTTAATTCGTTATGACAGGTCTTCTCAAATTCTTAGAGATGTATTGTACTTTAGACCAGTTGAACCTCTTAATCCAGATCCTAACGAAGAAGTTGGTGGCTACATACCTGGAGAAAATGATGCAGATTTTAATAATATTTATGATCCCGTAAAAAATCTTCAAAATACAGATCGCGAGGATAATCAGCATTTGGTTAGGATTAATGCTACGCTGACTCATAAATTTAAGCGATTTTTTAATTTTAAATCTGCTAACGGATACCAGTACAGAGGAGGTGAAAATAGTATTTTTTATGGTTTAGAAACTAATCAAGGGAGACGTTCTGAAAATGGAATTAACGGACGTGTTAACTCATACAGATTTAATACATTTTCAAGTTCAAACACTTTAAATTATTCAAGAAAAAAAGGAAGAAATTTTATCAGTGCACTTGCAGGATTTGAACTTGTAGAGAATAAAGTTTTTAATACAAGTTTATCCAATAGGAATTTACCAACTGATGAGTTTGGTGTTTCAAACTTAGATATTGGTACTACGCCTACAATCGCATTGACAAACTCCTCTTCAAACCGCTTGCTGTCTTATTTTGGTAGAGCTAACATTAATTTAAATAAAAAATATCTGTTAACAGCTACTTTCAGAACTGATGGTTCCTCTAAGTTTCAAGGCGATAATAAATGGGGGTATTTCCCTTCATTTTCAGCGGCTTGGCAGATTGGTAATGAAAACTTCTTGAATAATGTGAATTGGATTAATGCCTTAAAAGTTAGAGCAGGTTGGGGAGTAACAGGAAATAACCGTATTCCAAACTTTGCCTCTTTCAATACCATGGGGATGACCATTTACAATGGCTATTTATTTGGTGATAATGAAACTTATTTACCTGGAGCTGTTCAAAATAATTGGGCCATGCCAGATTTAAAATGGGAAACTACAGAGCAAACAAATATAGGTTTGGATTATTCCTTTTTAGATACGAGATTGTCTGGTACAATTGATTACTATTACAAGAAAACTACAGATTTATTACTTAGAGCAGAAATGGCATTAAGTACCGGTTTTGATCAAGTCAACCAAAATATTGGAAGTGTGTCTAACGAAGGATTAGAATTCACTATGAATGGAACAATTGTGGATTTGCCCAATTTTAAGTGGACATCAACATTTAATATAGCCACTAACGAAAATAAAATTCTTCAATTAAACCAAGGTCAAACAGATTTAAGAACAGACGCTCAGTATCGCTGGGGAGCAGAATATCATTACATCTCTCAAGTTGGTCAGCCAGTTGGTATGATGTATGGACTTGTTTTTGATGGCTTGTATCAAGCCGATGATTTTATTCTAAATCCTGATTATCAGGAAAGTTCGGCAGGAGTAGGGCAATATCTCCTTAAGGAAGGTATACCTACCTATGGTAATGGCGTTGGACCTGGACACTTAAAATATGAAGATCAAGATGGCGATGGCTTAATTACAGATGATGATAGAGTAATAATAGGGAATCCTTATCCAAAACATTTTGGTGGATTTAGTAATGCTATAAAATGGTCAAATTTTGATTTACAGTTTTTATTTCAATGGGCCTACGATTATGATGTTTTTAATGCCAATAGAGAAACTTTTGGTTACCCTCTTGGTCAACAGCGTTTTAGTGGTTTAGCTTCTATAGCAGACGCATGGACTCCTTGGAATACAGATACTCAAGTGGCGACATACACTTCAAATGGTGATCAAGCATTTCCAGACGAAGGTAAGCGTCTTGATTCACGTTTTATAGAAGACGCCTCTTTTTTAAGACTTAAAACCTTATCTATAGGTTATCAAATTCCTAAACGAATTGCTTCTAAAATAGGGTTTAGACAAATAAAGATAAATTTATCTGGTCAGAACCTATATACATGGACAGATTATCAAGGTTATGATCCTGAAGCGTCAATTAGAAGATCTGCTTTAGTTCAAAATCTTGATTTCTCAGCATATCCGCAAAGCAGAACCTACAGTATTGGAATTAATGCTAAATTTTAAATTATCAATTATGAAAAATATATTAAAACTTTCACTAATAGCTTCTTTATTCTTGATTTTTAATTGCTCTGATGAATATCTCGATTTACAGCCTGAGACTGATTGGAATATAGAAAATTTTTATAAAAATGAAACTGAAGTAAATATTGCGCTTTCTGGTATGTATTCCATGCTCGCTTCGAATAATCTTTTGGGCGACAATTTAATTATGATGGATTCTGGAACGGATGAAAGTTACGCAGCTAGAGCTTGGATTGAAGATAGTCCTGTAAATTTATATTCTCATAATGGTAGTACAAGAGATATTGAACTTGCATACCGTTCCCTTTATAACTTGATCAATCTTACTAATTTATTCATGGAAAAGTTAGATCCATCAACTTTTGAAAATACCGTTTATGAAAGTTATGTAGGAGAGGCTAAATTTCTTCGTGGTTTGTCATATTACTATCTCACTATATGGTGGAATGAGGTTCCATTGAGAACGACCCCAGTTGAAGATCAAAATTCTAATCATGTTGCGCCTTCTTCTGTTGAAGTTATCTATGATCAAATTATTTCTGATTTGGATCATGCATCAGAGTCATTGCCTTTAGTTAGTGATGCTAATTATGAAGTAGGTAGGGCAAATGCTATGGCTGCTCATGGTTTATTGGCCAAAATTTATTTAAAGATGGCTGGTTTTCCATTGAACGCATCAGATTATAAAGGAGAGAATCCATATGATAAAGCCGCTGCGCATTGTAAAGTTATAATGGATAGTGGTGAACATGCTTTAAATCCTAGTTACAGAGATCATTTTTTAAATTATATTCAGAATACATTCGATACCCAAGAAGCTATTTTTGAAATCATGTTTCATGATAATACTGATCTTGGTGTTGTGACTCAAGGTTCGATTGGTACTAAAAATGGTTTAGCTTTTAATAATTATATAGAAATTAATCAACCAATTGCTCGTTATGAAGTCTTACCATCTCCTATTTTAGAATCAATTTCTGAGCCAGAGGATTTAAGACCAAGTTGGAATATACCTGGATATTTTTATGGAAGGGGAAATGCTAATGTAACTTCTCCGGTAAAAGCTTCTTACTCCTTAGCTTGGAATTATACAATAGGAAAATTTAGACGTTGGGAACCCGTTTATCCTGATGATATAGCTGCTAGTAATAATGAAGATCCTGCCTATGTGCTTCTTGAAGACACTAATAATCCTAATCGCCAAACAACAGGTATTAATTTACCGGTTATTCGTTATTCAGATGTGCTGTTAATGTACGCTGAAGCCATTAATGCCACTCAAGGCCCAACTTCTGAGGCTGTTGCTGCACTAGATTTGGTTAGAAATAGGGCTGGTTTAAATAATATAGCTACTGCTAATCCTGATGCTGTTACTAGTCAATCAAATTTCTTTGAGGAAATTATTGATGAGCGATTTAGAGAGTTATGTTTTGAGGGGCACAGAAAGGCCGATTTGATTAGGTGGGGTTTATTACCTCAAAAAATTGAAGAATTGGAATTATCTATTATCTACCATCCCAGTTACCAGACTATGATTGATAACGGAAGTAAAGCTCCAGCTGGATACTTAAGATGTGTTAATAATTTTAACCCAGCTATTCATTTGTCATTACCATATCCTGTTCAAGAAGTACAAATAAATAATAAATTAAATCAAAAAGAAGGTTGGTAGTTTTTATGCTTTAGGATTGATAATATCTTTGTATTCGTTAAAAAAGGATTCAAATATATCCATTTTTACGTTAAAAAAAGCCATTACTTCTTGCCAACTATTTTTATTATGAATAGATACTTTTTGGTTTAGAGGAATATAAATTCTTGAAATTTCTTTACCATTTTCTAAAAAGAACGATTCATTAAAGATGGCTTCTGGGAGATACTCATTTTGTAAAATGGATTTTAAAGATTCTAAGTTTTCCCAGCAATTAATTCGCTGCTCAAGATCATCTTCTACATCAAGAGTTACGTAAGCTTTTTTATTATCAAAATAAAATTTAAAACTAAGTCCTTTTATTTTGGTGTTATAAAGTATCCATTTTCTTGGAAAAGATTTTCCAAAACTTGTCCAAAATAAGGCTCTGAGTTGTCTTGATTCTTCTTTACTGAACATGTTAAATAAAGTAAGCTATAAGAACTCCTAAACCAATTAAAAGTAGTTTTTGAAAATTAACCTTATGGCCTTCACTGCTTTCAAAAAGAATAACCGTTGATATGTGTAAAAATATTCCAATAGATAAGCCATTAACATAACTATTGAATGGAGAAATTAAATTTGAGTAATTAGATATTAATGATCCAATAGGTGTCATTAAAGCAAATACAATTAAAAAAAATAAAATCTGAAAATTGCTAAATTTTGATTCAAGTAAAAAAGTCAAGATCAGGACAGCCACAGGTATTTTATGAATAATTATACCATAGACAATATCATTATTATCCTTAATAGGAAACCCTTCTAAAAAACTATGAATACTCAAGCTAATAAATAGTAACCAGGGGAAATTTTTATTTGAATTTTTGGAATGAATGTGACCGTGTTCAGCCCCTTTGGAAAAAAATTCAAGTACAATTTGCAATACGATTCCAGACATTATTAAAACACCAGTAAGTCTAGAATTTAAAGCTTCATAAACTTCAGGTAATAATTCAAAAAAAGTTAATGCTAAAAGAAAAGCACCACTAAAAGGAAGTAAAAGCTTTACTAGATGGTTTCTGTTAGATTTAAAGACAATAACTAATGAGAATCCAAATAAAACAGCAATAAAAGGATAGATGATTACCATTATTTAAATATCATGATTAGGCGTTCTGAATTTTGTAAATCGAATTTTTGAAGTTTATAATTTCCAAAAATCTCAATTAAATGGACACCTGCTTCGTTGAATAGGTTTTCAAATTGTTTAAGACTTATCGCTTTTACAGATTCTTGAAAATGGTAACTTTTATTTTGATAATTAAATTCGATATTCTTTTTAATAAACCCCCTTTCAACAAATCTGTGAATATGAAATTCAATACCATCAACAGTTTTAACTTCGTGCTCAATAAGATGCTTTAAGATAAAGTCAACATTCATAAAATCAATAACACCAAATCCAAAATCATCCAGTCCACATTTTATAGCTTTTATGGTATTCAGATTATCTTCCTCATTTTCAAAGTATCCAAAACTTGTAAATAAGTTAAAAATAGCTTCGTAGCTATCTCCAACAGGATTAGCCATATTATGCACTTTAAATCGAAGAGTGTCATTAGCAAACTGATTCGCATATGCAATATTATTTGAAGACAAATCAACACCAGTCACATCATAATCAAGTGAATTTAGATATTTTGAATGTCTTCCTTTACCACAAGCTAAGTCTAATACTTTAGCTTTCCTTGGTATATTTAGATAGTTAGTGATGTTATCAATAAATAATTTGGCTTCTTCATCATTTCTTTCTTTATAAAGAATATGATAAAAAGGCGTGTCAAACCATGAAGTATACCACTGATTGTGTTCTTTTGTCATAGTATTATGCGTCTCGCAGCAAAAATAAATTATTTTTGCATTCAATTACTATCTATTTATGGAGAATAATTTTAAAATGGTAGCTAAGACCCTTTTTGGTTTTGAGGACTTGTTGGAAAATGAATTGAAAAGATTGGGTGCTCAGCATATTAAAAAAGGAGTAAGAAATGTTGCTTTTGAAGGTGATAAGGGCTTTATGTACAAAGCAAATTTAGGACTTAGAACGGCTATAAAAATTCTAAAACCCATTAATACCTTTAGAGTTTCAAATGAAAAGGATCTATATGATAAAGTATATAAAATTAAGTGGGATAATTATGTGAATGCTACAGGAAGTATTGCAGTAGATGCCACCGTGCACTCTAATTTGTTTAAACACTCTCAATACATAGCTTTAAAAACTAAAGATGCTATAGTAGACCAATTTAGAGCAAAAACAGGAAAACGGCCAAATGTAGATTTAAGGTTTCCTGATTTAAAGATTAATGTTCATATTGACAGGACGTTATGTACCATATCATTGGATACCTCTGGTGAGTCTTTGCACAGAAGAGGGTATAAGTTAGCTACTAATATTGCTCCAATTAACGAAGTACTTGCCGCAGGTTTATTACTTTTGTCAGGTTGGGATGGACAATGTGATTTTATGGACCCTATGTGTGGTAGTGGGACAATGCTAGCAGAGGCTGCTATGATTGCATGTAATATTCCTCCTAATTTAATGCGTAAAGAATTTGCCTTTGAAAGATGGAAAGATTGGGATGTTGATTTATTTGAAATGATTGAAGAGTCTTTATTGAAAAAAACTAGAGATTTTAATTATCATATATATGGTTTTGATAAGTCTCCTTCTGCTGTAAATAAAGCAAAGCAAAATATGAAGCATGCACATTTGGATGAATTTGTAACGATTAAGCATGAAGATTTTTTTAAAACTCAAAAGCCAGATGTAGAAAAACTTCACATGGTATTTAATCCACCATATGGAGAGCGTTTAGACATACAAATGCAATCTTTTTACAGTGCAATAGGAGACACATTAAAGCAAAATTACCCCGGTACAGATTGTTGGTTTATTACATCAAATTTAGAGGCACTAAAACACGTTGGACTTAGACCTTCAAGAAAAATAAAGTTATTTAATGCAAAATTGGAATCCAGGTTAGTCAAATATGAACTTTACGAAGGGTCAAAAAAAGCAAAACATCAGTCTAACTAGTTTGCTGTAGTTTTTTCTTTTTTATATATGGGGATTAAATAACTTAGGCTATAACCAAAACCATATCCAAAACGTCCACTATCATGGGTTTTATTAAATCCAGGTATGAAAAGATTTTCAAAATTTTCAGGTTCAGAGGAATTTATCAATCCTTTCAACTGAACATTAAATCCTAAATACAAATTGTTAAAAGTTTCTGCTTTGATTCCAAATAAAAGTTCACTCCATAACGCTGTTAAGTCTCCATAAGTCCTAGAATTATTAATTTGAATAGGAGTTTGCCAATAATGATCTGTATTATAGATTGTATATGAATTTATTTCATGTTTAAAGGAACCGGCACCAACTCTAAATCCAAAAAAAATCATATTATTCATATCTAGCCAGTTGTCGTACATGTTAAAATCTACACCAGCCTTTATAAAACTTCCAGTTGAAGTTGTATTCAAGTAATCCGTTTGGGTGGTAAACTCTTCAATTCCAAATTCACTAGCGACATAAAAATTTTTGGATAATCTGTAATCGGCATTAATTTCAAAACCTGAATAATTATCATCAAAGAATGTCCTTGCTAATTTCCCAAGGTCTGATCCAAATCTTAGACCATATTTTTGTTCAATTACAATGGAATCTTTAACAGTCTCATTAACCTCTTGACAATATATTTGAGAGGATATTATAGCTATTAGATTACTAATGGTATATCTTAATATGTGCTTTATTTTCATACTCTATATGGTCATTTACAATTTCATAATTAAAAATCCAATTTGAGGAATCTTCTATAATACTAATTTTTGATTCTGTATATATACTTTTGAAACCACAAGCTCTAGAAACATATTTAAAAATGGGAAGCGTTGTGATTTTTATAAAATCTGAATCTGAATTAGTACCCGAATTTGAGTCTGTATCATAATCGGAGTTTTTTTTGAGTTCAAACTCAGTTACAGTGTAAATATTTTCCTCGTTAAATTTTAAAGGTAAAGCAATGGAGTCTGTTGATCTATTAGTTATTACAGGCTCTAAATTATCACCATTACCGATTACACTTAATTGTCTAACTGATTTAGGTTGAGAAGGGTTGTTTATGTCATAAAAACGAATGATAAGATGGGGGGTAGTTGCTGTAGTTTCAGAACAGATATCATCTTTCTCACAACTCAAACACCATATACATGTAATAAAAAATGGTATTATATAAAATCTTTTAATCATAATTTTACCTCTCTTTTTTCTAAAAGTACAACATTTTCAACATGGTGAGTATTAGGGAACATATCAACAGCTTGTGATTTTGTGATTTTATAATTTTCATCTAACAAAGCGATATCTCTTGCTTGAGTAGCACTGTTACAACTCACGTAGACAATTTTTTTTGGGCCTAGTTTTAATATTTGATTCACAACATCCTTATGCATACCATCACGAGGAGGATCAGTTATTATGACGTCAGGGTATCCGTTTTTGGAAACAAAGGCATCATTAAATACCTCTTTCATATCACCGGTATAAAAAGATGTATTATTTATTTTATTTCTTAATGCATTTTCCTTAGCTGCAGTTATAGCATCGGGAACCGCTTCTACACCAATAACTTTTTTAGCCAATTGAGACACAAATAAAGCTATTGTTCCAGTTCCTGTGTATAAATCATAGACTATTTCATCTCCTTTTAGACCAGCGAAATTTCTTGTAATTCGGTAGAGTTCGTAGGCTTGCTCAGAGTTGGTTTGATAAAATGATTTAGCAGTAACTTTAAAATTAAGCCCTTCCATCTCTTCCATGATATAATTTTTTCCGTGATAACAAACTACCTTTTGATCATAGATTGTATCATTGGCCTTAGTATTAATAATGTACTGAAGAGAGGTTATTTCAGGGAAGGATTCTACAATATGATTAAGTAGTAATTCTCTTTTATCAATATCATCTTGGTAGAATTGTAAGATTACCATTAAATCTCCAGTTGAGGCTGTCCTTATCATTAATGTTCTTAACAACCCTTCTTGTTCTTTTACATTGAAAAATTCAATATTATTAGCAATGGCAAATTTTTTAATTTCATTTCTAATTGCATTAGAAGGATCTTTTTGTAACCAACACTTATTAATATCTAATATTTTATCCCACATACCAGGAATATGGAATCCCAATCCATTTTTATTTTCAACGTCTATACCGGAATTTATTTCATCTATAGAAAGCCATCTATTGGAACTAAAAGAGAATTCCATTTTATTTCTGTAAAAATAAGTTGATTCAGATCCAAGAATTGGAATAGGTTCAGGAAATTCCAAATGTCCTAATCTTTTAAGATTATTAGTTACTTCATTTTGTTTATAAAATAGTTGGTGTTCGTATTCCATATGTTGCCATTTGCATCCACCACAAGTTCCAAAGTGTTCACATTTTGGGGTTGTTCTTTTTTCTGAGAACTTATGAAATTTAATAGCTTTACCTTCGTAATAAGCTTTTCTTTTCTTAAAAGTTTGAATATCTATTACATCACCAGGAATAGCGTTTGAAAGAAAAATTATTTTTCCATCAGGAGCCTTTGCTACAGATTTTCCCTTCGCACCAGCATCAATAACTTCGATGTTTTCAAAACAGATTTTTTTATTTTTTCGGGCCATGCAGCAAAAATAGAATATTTAGTAAATTAATTATAAAATCTCTATATATTTAGTAATTTGCGCACTTCATCTATTGGATGATTTCTCTCCATTAAGAAGGAATTTCTGTTTTTTAATTTAAATTACGTGTAAATGGCCATTAAAGAGGTTCTTAGTTCTAAAGAAGCAATAAGACTTGAGGATGAATATGGTGCTCATAATTATCATCCATTACCTGTGGTATTAACAAAAGGTGATGGCGTTTTTGTTTGGGATCTAGAAGGTAATAAGTATTATGATTTTTTATCTGCATATTCTGCAGTTAATCAAGGACATTGTCATCCAAAAATTATTAATGCCATGGTTAATCAAGCTCAAACATTAACTTTAACTTCAAGAGCATTCTATAACGATGTGCTTGGGAAGTATGAAGAATATGCGACTTCATTCTTTGGCTTTGATAAATTATTACCCATGAATACTGGTGCTGAAGCAGTTGAAACAGCACTCAAATTATGTAGAAAATGGGCTTATGAAGTTAAGGGTATTCTAGAAAATGAAGCTCAAATTATTGTTTGTGAAAATAATTTTCACGGAAGGACTACGACTATTATATCTTTTTCCAATGATCCGGTTGCAAAAACCAATTTCGGGCCATATACATCTGGTTTTATTAAAATTGAATATGATAATTTAGTAGCTCTTGAAAAAGCTTTAGAGTCAAATTCAAACGTTGCCGGTTTTTTAGTTGAACCTATACAAGGTGAAGCTGGTGTTTGTGTGCCAAGCGAGGATTATTTAATAAAAGCCAAAGCATTATGTGAAAAGTATAATGTACTTTTTATTGCAGATGAAGTTCAAACAGGAATTGCTAGAACAGGACGATTATTAGCCACATGTGGTAATTGTTCATGTGCTGATAAAAATTGTTCTGGTTCTCCAGATGTCAAGCCAGATGTACTAATTTTAGGTAAAGCTTTATCTGGTGGTGCCTATCCAGTATCGGCTGTTTTGGCTGATAATTCAGTTATGAATGTTATTAAGCCTGGTAATCATGGGAGTACTTTTGGTGGTAATCCAATTGCAGCTTCAGTAGCTATTGCTGCTTTAAATGTTGTTAAAGACGAGCAACTTGCTCAAAATGCTTTTGATTTGGGATGTCTTTTCAGATCTGAGCTAGATAAATATATAGGTAATAGCACTATTGTTAATAAAGTTAGAGGTAAAGGTCTGCTTAATGCTATTGTTATCAATGATACAGAAGAAAGTGACACGGCCTGGAATATATGTATTGCCCTAAAAGAAAACGGACTTTTAGCTAAACCTACACATGGTAATATAATTAGGTTTGCGCCACCTTTAGTTATGAATGAAGCGCAGCTTTTAGACTGCGTTTCCATTATTACAGAAACATTATCAAAATTTGAAAAATAAAAAAGCGCCGATTAAGGCGCTTTTTTTATTAATTACTCTGATTCATTATTTGTTCCATTACTTTCTGTTGGTTTTCCAAGTAAGCATCCCATCCACCCATAGAAACTATAGAATATACAACCCATATAGAGGTTAAAATAGCTAAGATAAGACCAATGTAAGCTACAGTTTTTGTGGTTTTTAAGCGACTATAATTACTGTAGTTTTCTGGATTTGAAAGATATTCCTTTTCATCTTTATTAACTAAGTATAAAGCGATTCCAGAAAAAACGAGACCACCTAGTCCTGAACTACAACAACAAGCAATGAATGATATAATACTAAGGACTAATGCTATTGTTACGTTTGGTAATTTGTGCTGTTCCATAAAATTTGTTTAGTTTTTAAGTTTTAATAAATAGTTGGTTACGATAGTAAGAATAGATACTACAACAAGTATCTTTATTATGGTATTTGCTTTTGGTATTGGTTTAAAATGATCTATTACAATAATAACAAATAAAAGTGCCAGAGGATAAATGGCAGGGTAGAGAAAAAAGGCATCAATAAAATTACCTTTACTAATTTGAACAACAGAACGCTGAATACCACAGCCCATACATTCTTTGCCAAAAATACTTTTATTAAGGCAGGGTAGCATGTAGTCATCAATTTTCATAATTTGAATTAGTTTACTGCTAAATATATTACAAAAAAAAGAGATTCTTTGTTTAGAACCTCTATTTAAAAATTATTTATTGATAATAACCCGTTTACTACAACTGGAGTTCTCTGTAGATTCTATTTTTGCAATAAATACACCGTTACTAATATTACTAGTAGAAATCTCATAAACATTTGAAGTTTTACTAATCATTAATCTGTGTACTTCTTTTCCAGAGGTATCATACAATTTAATAGATTTTATTGATTTTAGTTTGGGGTTATAAACCAAAAGCTTTTTGTTTTTATTATCACTAATTATTTTAAACAAGTTGACATTAAAGTCTGTTTGATTTAAACTTGAATTTTCTTGGAATACGATTTCAAATCTGCTTTCATGATCTCCAGCAGGAAGCGTGATAGAAAAATTTTGTTTTCTTAAATCATAGTAAAGATCTGTATATAAATCATGCATTAATATTTCCATATCATCTGGAATATTTTCATAATCATAGGAGTTAAACTCAACCAAACTTATTGAGTTAAGTTTTACATACAATGGAATAGTTAAAGAATTGTCATATTTAAAAGCTTGGAATATATAGTTTTCATTCTTACTTCCCCAAAGGCCATCAAAGGATCCAATGGATATTGGTTTTGCCTCTAAACCTAAATCAAACCCGTTAGTAGCACTATCATGAAATGTCATTACTAAGGGCCGAATAATATTATCATTAAAAGTTATTTTTAATCTAAACCTCATGTATTCACTTGGCATAACTGCTGAGTAGTCGTCATCTTTAATATCTTTACCTGGTCTAAAAAAATCTCCTGTACCTTCATCATCATTTCCTTCACCCTTTCCTTTTGAACCTATTCTATTCTTAAATACACGTTGAGAATTATTAAATTCTAAATCAGCACTATTTAATCCATCTGCAATTTCAGCCATAAAGCCTTGACCTATTGGAATAAAAGCTCTTGCTCTTTTATTTCCTTTTTTCTCTTCATTACCTGAATTAATAAAATTTCCATCATTGTCAAATTTTTTAATTATTGCAGTTTCAGAAGTAACTACCCCAGCAGATGAGATAATTATTGTTGCATATCCACCTTCGGATTCTGTATAATAATGAGATTTATCAGTTCCAGCTTCCCAAAATCGAAAGGATTCTATCTTTCCAGGATTATCTGCTATGAATTTTTTAAGGTTTAAAATTGAGGGATAAGGATTTCCTATAAGTGTTAGATTGTCACCTCCCCTTTTAATAGTTACTGTGATATCTCCATTATTGGGCTTTCCTCTAAAGTCGTAAGCATTTAACTTTGCGTGGTTATTTCCTTCTCCTAATCCTTTCATGGCAAAACCGTAACCAGATTTAACAGATAATTCATTTGATAAGTCTCCATCTTTGTCTGTATCAATTAAGACCCAAGTACTAGCATCTTCTTTCTTATACAAATATCTTGATGAGATAGTTAATGGATTTTGAGTACTATTTCTATTGTAGGTAAATTTTGCATTTCTGCTATTAATTGCTTTACTACCAATTCCTTCAATATCATTAACTTTCCCGTCATTTTTTAAAGGCTCATCAATTTGAGAAATGTAATATTGCCCATTAGTGGCATTACCATTATTTGAGCCTTTATAATTGTCAGGGGCACTTACTGGTGAGCCCCAATTGTTATATGACCATTTATTAGTTGTTCCACCAACTAGAATACTAACATTACCTTCGCCAGTATTGGAACTATTATTATCTCCTTGAATAAGTTGAGCACCACTCCTTAAGTATATATTAGAGCCATTGGTTGTGCCACCGTCATCACCCATACTACCATCTAATGAGTTGGTTTGTTTATCTTGTAAATCAATACCTTTATTCACATATAATACAGTATTATCCACATAAATAAAGTTGTCTCCTTTTATGGTTAAATCTTGGGCTTGAATTTTAATGATACTAGTAAAAAAAACTAGACATATTATAATTCTATTCATTGTAATAAGGTTAAGTTGATAGTAGATATATTAATGACATCAAAAATAAAAAATATCAAACTATATTCGTTAAAAATTATTTTTATTTCGATAAAATGTATTTAAATATAGTTTTAAATTTTTAAAAATGATAAACTTTCTAAGTAGTAATTTTTTAATTTTATTTGTGGCTACAATTGTTTTTTGATGGAAAAATTAATAAAAGTTGGTGATTTTGTTTCTGTTATAGATGATGTTCATCAGGGGGTTGTAGTTAAAATAGCTAACGGTATTTTTTCAATTGATATTGATGGTTTTATGTATGATTACAATAGGGCTGATTTGGTAAAAATTGAAAAACATCTTGATAATATCTCTGTAGCACCTCCTAAAGATTTCAATATACAATTAAATAAGAATAAGAAATCAAAAAATAGTTCTAAAATATCAAGTCAGTCAAAAAATATTATTGATCTTCATATACACCATTTAACAAGTTCAGAGCGAGGTATGTCTAAACATGACAAACTACTTTTGCAATTAAGTACTGCTAAAACTAAAATAGATGATGCTATCAATAATAAAAATTCAAAATTAATTATTATTCATGGTGTAGGGAAGGGTGTATTAAAAAATGAGTTAATTAAACTATTTGATAGTTATACTAATATTGAGTACTATGATGCCAGTTATAAGGAATACGGATATGGTGCTACAGAAATTAAAATATACAATAATTAGTTGAACTCTGGTGTTTTATATCTTTCATTAGGGACATTGTTATTACTATTCAGCTGACCAAAATAATAATTGTCTTGAGTAAGCGTCGGTAATTTAATATTTTGAACTGTTATTTCAATTTTATAATCTTGACTTATTCTATGAACTCTATAACTGGTTGCTTGAACATTGGAATTTATTTCAGGATTTAAATAATCTGGTCCAAAATTAATATTGGTAATATCATTTGAAGGATTTTGATCTCTTGAGTCATTTTCTTCATTTCGAGTTAAAACACCATCATTATCGTCATCATTATCTAGGTAATCAGGAATGTTGTCGTTATCAGAATCTCTTGCAGTTGTTAAAAGCACAGTTTCGTCAAAATTCACCCCTTCCGCAGTAGTTAAAACATTGTCTCCATCATCATCAATGTCAAGATAGTTTGGTAAACCATCTCCATCGGTATCATCATCGTTTAAATTACCATTACTATTAATATCTTCATATTCTGCAGGTATACCGTCGTTATCGTCTTCAGTAAGTTGTGTAGTGAAAATAACGGTCCCTGTATCACTAGATTCATTTGCAATTACGGCTATATCAGCAGGGGGAATGTCATTACAAAATAGATTATTTGTAAGGTTTTTATAAGAACGTAAGTTAAAAGTGTTACTAGTTCCATTTATTGTTCTACTAGCTTCAAAATATCCAGATTCATCAACATTTAAGAGATCGTCAATTGAAATAGCAGGATTTGTAATTTGAATACTTAAACTTTCTGCAGGGTTTTCTCTTGTTTTGAAAAAAACTATATCTCCACAACTATCAAAACTGTCTTCAAAATCTAACTTAGTAGTAATGATATCTCCATCATCACATGAAACACATAAAAAAAGACTAGTAAGAAAGAAATAATATTTATTCATTATTAAAGTTTAAAGCAAATGTAAAAGTTATGTTTTATTAATGGAACAGTTGTCAATAATTTTATTTCAATTATTTTTGCATTGAAGCTAATCTTATAAATACTTAATGAAGCAAGTTTATTTTGACAATGCAGCCACAACGCAAATGCATGAAGACGTCATTGATACAATGGCATTATCCATGAAAAATAGTTATGGAAATCCTTCATCAACTCATAGTTTTGGTAGACAAGCAAAGACCGCTATTGAAAGTTCTAGAAAGCAAATTGCTAAAATTCTCAATGTTTCTGCTTCAGAAATTATTTTCACTTCTGGAGGAACCGAAGCCGATAATCTTGTTTTGAGAAGCAGTGTAAAGGATTTAGGTGTTTCAGAAATTATTACTTCCAAAATTGAACATCATGCTGTTTTGCATACCGTTGAGGAACTTCAAAATGAGTTTGGAATTAAGGTTTCTTATGTTAATTTAACTGAAGATGGAAGTGTTGATTTATCTCATTTAAAGTATTTACTTAGTTCTAATGAAGCTCTCAAGTTGGTTTCGTTAATGCATGTAAATAACGAAATAGGGAATATTTTAGATTTAGATTATGTTTGTAAGTTGAGTAAATCCAACAATGCATTATTCCATAGTGATACTGTTCAATGTGTTGGTCATTATAAAATAGATTTACAAAAAACGCCTGTTGATTTTATTGCTGTGAGTGCTCACAAATTTCATGGTCCTAAAGGTGTTGGTTTTGCATATATTAGAAAGAATACAGGACTAAAAGCCTCAATTTTTGGTGGACAACAAGAGCGAGGTCTTAGAGCGGGGACAGAATCTGTTCATAATATTGTAGGACTTCAAGTGGCATTAGAATTAGCTTATAAACATTTAGAAGAAGAAAAAAAATATGTAGAATCGCTAAAGTCTTATTTTAAACAACAAATAATAGACTTAATTCCTGGTGTTCTATTCAACGGAGCCTGTGCTGATTTCTCCTCTAGTACACATACGTTATTGAATATAAGACTTCCAATTTCTCAAGAAAAGGCACCTTTACTTCAATTTCAATTGGATTTAAAAGGCATTGCTTGTTCTAAGGGTAGTGCTTGTCAGAGTGGGAGTGTTGGTGGATCTCATGTTTTAAGAGCAATTTTAACTCCTGAGGAATTGACTAAACCCTCACTTCGGTTTTCATTTAGTAAATACAATACTAAAAGCGATATTGATTATGTACTAAGCGTTTTAAATGAATTTGTAAACCAAAATATGTTAGTAGGTTAGAATTTAGTTGATAACCTTACATTAAATAACCTAGGTGTTAGGTAATTTGGAATAGCATACTGTCTTTTACTGTATACATCTCTTACCCATGTATTGGTAATACTATTTTGAACATCAAACATGTTAAATATTTCAAATCCAATAGATAATTCTTCAAAGCGTTGTTTCCACTTTGCATTATATTTCTTTTTTGGATCTACTAGGATGTAACTTACTCCCAAATCTGCTCTCTTATAATCATTTAGACGCGTTTGATAGTCATAGGGGTTTGCATAGCTTGGAGAACCACCAGGAACGCCAGTATTGTAAACTAAATTCAAATACATTTTTAAATCAGGAATTGTAGGTACATAATCTTGAAAAAGTACCCCAAATTTTAATCTTTGATCTGTTGGTCTAAATATATAACCCTTGTTATCAATGTTTTCTTCAGTCTTTAAATATCCAAAACTAAACCATGACTCAGTTCCTTGAACAAATTCTCCGTTTAATCTGAAGTCTAACCCATAGGCATATGCTTCCGCATTATTTCTAGCAGCATATCTAATTCTTACATTTTCAATAGTGTAAGGATTAACATCTTTCATTTTTTTGTAATACATTTCTGAAGTGAGTTTAAATGGTCTGTTAGCTATTTCAAAACTGTATTCGTTTCCTAAAACAATATGGGTTGATTTTTGAGCTTTTACATTAGATCTAACAATACCAAGAGAGTCTCTTAACTCTCTATACATAGGTGGCTGCGCATAAATTCCTCCTGAAACTCTAAATAACATATCTTTAGTCCAATTAGGTTTAATTGCAAATTGTCCTCTGGGAGAAAAAACAAATTGTGATGATTTTGAGTTTGATTTTTCATCATTTACATTCCAATGATGTCCTCTTACACCGATATTATAATATAATTCGTTACCATTAATTTCGTTTCTATGACTCCATTGCGTGTAGTATTGAACTCTATCGATAATAGTTTTATTTGTAGCTCTTGTGTTTTTGAAAGGGACTAAAGGGCCTTCAAATGCTGAATAAGGTTGCTCATTAGATGTGTCAAAAAAAGGTGGCCTTACAGAAAAACCAGCACTATCAATAACCTCCCATTCCACAAGACGATCTCTGATGTCTTCATTTGTGTATTTTATAGACCACTCTAAAGTATTAGTATCATCAACATCATAATGTCCTTTATGTTCTATATTAGTAATTAGAGCATCCAGTTCATTTCTTGCATGAGTAAGCTGAGACCCAACACCTTCACTAAATTCAACTTCACCAAGATTTTCGTCACCAATATTGCTATTAACAGCTCCTAGTCTGTATTGAGCTAGGATGTCATACTTTTCTTCTTCAGTAGTGTGATAGGAGGAGGTTATAAGTTTAAGTGATAGTTTATCATTAACATCATAGGTTCCTTTGATGGCTCCAAATAATGTTTTATATGCATCTTTTTCTTGACCTTGATAAAATACTAAAAGCGCTACAGGATCTGCTAAAGTGCCAAAATTAGTTTGTCTGGTTAAAGGTTTAAAATTATACCTGTTTAGAGAAGCATTACCTAGAAAATCTAATTGAAATTTATCAGTGAATTTATAAGTTAGGAAAGTTTGAATATCCGAAAAAACAGGGGTTACATCGGATTGCGTTTCCAATGAATTTAAAAACAAGCTGTTATTTCTGTATCTCAATCCTAAAATTCCTGAAAATTTACTGTCTTTGGATTGTAACTCCCCGGACAGACTACCACCCAAAAGACTCAAATCTGCTCTGATACTGTTTTTTATTGGTTTTTTGTAGGTTATATCTAAAACAGATGATAGTTTATCTCCATATTTTGATTGAAAACCACCAGCTGAAAAATCTAAATTTTGTACCAATGCAGTATTTACAAAACTAAGCCCTTCTTGTTGACCTGAACGAATTAAAAATGGTCGATATACTTCAATTTCATTCACATAAACTAGATTTTCATCATAATTTCCTCCTCTAACAGAATATTGGGTACTTAACTCATTAGAAATATTTACTCCTGGTAATGTTTTTAAAATATTTTCGACTCCAGGTTGTGCTCCTTTGATTGTTCGTAAAATACTTGGTGATATTGAGACAACGCCTTCAACAGCCTTATTAGTAGATCCATCAATGACGACGGCTCCAATTTGTTCAACATTAAGAGACATCACGGGGTTATATTCAAAAACTTGTCCTTTTTTCAGGCGTAAAGTAAATTGAATTGTTTTGTAAGTAATGTGAGAAAATGTTAAGGTAATATCAGTTTCAGAAGGTATTTTTAAACTATAGTAGCCGTTAGAATTTGACGATGTTCCAATACTTTTGGTAATAATATTTGCATTTGATACGGGTTCATTGAATTCAGATAATATGACTCCTTGAATAGTAGCGGTCTGAGCTATTGATAAATAACATATTAGGTTGATTAATAATACAAGTAATGGTCTCAAAGGCTATTTTTTTCTATAAAAAGTTGATTCAAATTTAGTACTATTTCCAACATTATCTGTTACAATCAATTTAAATTCATTTTTTGTTGGATAAGACGTGAAATCATTAAAATCGAAAATTAAATTTTCTGTTTTGTAATCATACTCCATCAAGATCCATTGGTTATTAATTGTCGCTCTGTAATTTTTAATTCCAGAATCTTTATCATTGATTTTAAATTTTAAAAATCTGTAATTACTCATCCACTTTTTGTCCTTTAAATCAATAGATTTAATTATTGGATTAGTATCATCTGATTTTAGACAAAATATACCTAGATTTTTTGTCTTAGCTGAGATAATTCCTTCCTTGAGTTTAGAAGTTAGATAGTTTGATTTTTTTTTGTAGCCATACAATGAAGCGATATATAATTTACATTGATCATTTTGATTATACATTGATACGTCATAATTGACATAAAAGTTTTTACTAAGTGGAATGATATCTTTATGTACAAAAAGGGTGTCACCACTTTTATGAATCTCCAATGTAACATCTTCAAAAAAAGCATTTTTAGGAAAAGTCAATTTAGTGTTATTTAATTCTACTGATTTCGTTTCATTTTTATGGACTTCATAGAGATTGGTTCTTAGTTTTTTTAAAAAATGAAATGAAGTGTCTTTTTTTCCTTCTAAAGGTATAGTAAGTTCTGTTCTGTTATCTTCAAAATCATCTATGTAAACCTTATAATTTGTTGATAATTTATCTTTAATACTTACAATGCCTTTATTTTCTGAGTTCTTAACAAGGCTTAAATTATTTTCATTAGGTATAAATAATTTTTGTACCCGTTTGTAATCTTCTTTAAAAAATTTGTAATCGATATAGTTATTTATAAGATGAGTTTCATTAAAATCAAATTTTTTAAAAAGTATCTCAAAGTTATTTACACCATTCAGAAATGAACTCACCCGATATAACCCATTTTTGTTTGGTGCATAATCATTTTTATCAGTTGCAATGATTCCAAATCCAATTTCACCATAAGCTTCAAGTTTAGGTGTTTTATTTTTACTTTTACCATATGGAATTAGTCGGAGCTTACTAAACTTTTCGCCATTACCAATGTAGGATGTGTCATTTAATGCGTAGGCATAAACTGCATCCAATCTTGGTGGTTTAGTATCAGGAATATCAAACCCAAATAATAGTGGATTAATAGGTTTTTGATTCTTATCTCTTATTTCAAAATGCAAATGGGGACCACCTGAACCACCAGTGTTACCTGAGAATCCAATTAATTCATTTTTATTTAATGTTAAGGTATTTGGTTTGGGAAAAAGTTCAATTTCATAGCTCTCTTTTTGATATTGTTCCTTTTTAACATATTCCTCAATGACTGGGTTAAATTTCTTAAGATGTGCATATACACTAGTATAACCATTAGGATGTTGTATATAAATTGCTTTACCATAACCAAATCTGGAAATTTTTATTCTACTCACATAACCTTCAGCTGAACTTTTAACTTTAAGACCAGAACGACCTTGTGTTTTGATATCTAAACCAGCATGAAAATGATTTGTTCTTAATTCTCCAAAAGATCCAGATAGTATTAAAGGAATCTCAAGAGGTGATGTAAAATAATCCTGGGGGTATATGGTCTGGCCATGAGAAATTTGAAAAATAAAAATTGTTAAAAAAAATCTTAAACACATATTTAGGTCGAGAAGTTGATAGTGATATATTTAGACTTAGTTAATAATAAAAATAGGGATATACAAACATAATAGATATTAAATAAAGTAATAAAAGAATTGTGGTTTTAAATTACTAATATTAAATTTGTTTGTGATAAAGGTTTTGGATGGATACTATTGAACACCTTGTGGAGGTACTTGAGGCTAAAGTTAAATCAACCCTTAAGAAAATTAAACTACTTCAAGATGAGAATGAGGCTTTAAAAACAGAGCTTATCAGTTGTAATCAAAAAATATCCAAACAGCATAGTGATTTATCAAGTATTGAAGAGCAATATAATTCACTAAAAATGGCAAACACTTTATCTGGCAGTAATGAAAATGCGAGAGAAGCTAAGGTTAAAATTAATGCGTTAATCAAAGATATTGATTTGTGTATTTCACAACTATCTGATTAGAGTTCATGGATAAACAATTTAAAATTAAATTATCAATTGCAGATAGAGTTTATCCTTTAACAGTTCATTCTAATCAAGAGGAAAGTCTAAGAAATGCTGTAAAAAAAATTGATAAAATGATCAAGCAGTTTGAACAGAGCTACTCTGTTAGAGATAAGCAAGATGTTTTGGCTATGTGTGCCCTACAATTTGCAGCTCAATTGGAGCAAAAGGAAATTGACAATTTTCAAACAACTTCAGAGGTTGAATCAAGTTTAAAACGAATGATCGATTTACTTGACTTCTGATTTACGTTCTTATAAATAAAACTAAAATTACTGCCTATATTGGTTTTTTTTGGTAAACTCAACGCGAATTAATTAAAAAGGGTGAGTTTAGATAGCTAAATCGTGCTACTTTATTGTAGATTTTTGAACTATTTGTTAGCCCTAAACTTGTTTATTGGAGTTTATTCATATCCGACTGATATAGGCTTTTTTTATATTAATTAAACAACTATGGAATTAGATACATCGATAATATTATTTACTATAGGTGCTGCATTATTTGGAGTTTTAATTGGTTTTTTTATTTCTAAAGCCAACGGTAAAAGTGGAGCTAGTAAAGTAATAACTAATGCTAAAGAAGAGGCCTCTTCTATAATGAAAGAGGCAAAAATTGAAGGAGAGGCTTTAAGAAAAGAAAAAGAACTCAAAGCCAAGGAAAAGTTTATTGAGCTAAAAGCAGAACATGAAAAAGTTATTTTATCTCGAGAGAAAAAAATGGCTGAAGCTGAGAAGAGAACTAGGGATAAAGAGTCTCAAGTTTCTAATGAGTTATCAAAGGCTAAAAAAAGTAATACAGATCTTGAATCTAAAATTAAGGATTACGACTTCAGACTTGAGTTTTTAGAAAAAAAGAAAAGTGAAATTGAAAAAGCTCACGAGAGTCAAATTAAGCAGTTAGAGGTAATTTCTGGACTTTCTGCTGATGAAGCAAAGGAGCAATTAGTTTCTTCTTTAAAAGACAAAGCTAAAGCTGATGCTATGGCTTTTCTGCAGGAGTCAGTTGAAGAAGCCAAACTTACTGCACAACAAGAAGCTAAAAAAATTATTATAAACACCATTCAAAGAATAGGAACTGAAGAAGCAGTTGATAATTGCGTTTCAGTTTTTAACATTGAGTCTGATGATGTTAAGGGTCGTATTATAGGTCGTGAAGGAAGAAATATTAGAGCTATTGAAGCTGCAACAGGAGTAGAAATTATTGTTGATGATACTCCTGAAGCTATTATTTTATCTTGTTTTGATTCTGTGAGAAGAGAGATTGCTAGATTATCCTTACATAAGTTAGTTACTGATGGAAGGATTCACCCTGCTCGTGTAGAAGAGGTTGTTAGAAAAACAACTAAACAAATAGAACAAGAAATTATTGAGGTAGGTAAACGAACAGTTATAGATCTTGGAATTCATGGATTACATCCAGAATTAATTAAGATGGTAGGTAGGATGAAATACAGGTCATCTTACGGGCAGAATTTACTACAACATTCAAGGGAGGTAGCCAAAATGTGTGGCGTAATGGCTGCAGAATTAGGCTTGAACCCTAAGCTTGCTAAAAGGGCTGGTTTACTTCATGATATTGGAAAAGTGCCTGATGCAGAAGTCGATGTAGAGACACCTCATGCAATTTTAGGAATGCAATGGGCCGAAAAGTATGGTGAGAAGAAAGAGGTATGTAATGCCATTGGAGCACACCACGATGAAATTGAAATGAAATCTTTATTAGCTCCTGTTATTCAAATTTGTGATGCTATCTCGGGAGCCAGACCAGGAGCAAGACGACAAGTATTAGATTCTTACATGCAACGTTTAAAAGATTTAGAAGAAGTAGCATTTGGATTTAGCGGTGTTAATAAAGCATATGCTATTCAGGCCGGACGTGAGTTGAGAGTTATTGTTGAAAGCGAGAAAGTGTCTGACGAAAAGGCAGCAAACTTATCTTTTGAAATTTCTCAAAAAATTCAAACTGACATGACCTATCCCGGACAAGTAAAGGTAACCGTCATAAGAGAGACAAGGGCAGTGAATATTGCCAAATAATTGAATAAGCGACTTTAATTCAAAACGTGCCTAATACAATAGGTGCGTTTTTAGTTTCTAGGATGATATTTTTGTAAAACTTCATTTAGATGTTTTCTGTCAAGATGAACATAAACTTCAGTTGTGGTAATACTTTCATGACCTAACATAAGTTGAATAGACCTTAAATCTGCACCATTTTCAAGCAAATGCGTTGCAAATGAATGTCTAAATGTATGTGGTGATATTGATTTTTTTAAATTAATTATTACTGCTAACCGCTTAATAATTGTAAAAATCATAGCTCGAGTTAATTGTCTTCCTCTTCTATTTAAAAAAAGGATATCGGTGTGGTCTTTGCATATTTTCATTTGTACTCTATGGACTTTGATATATTCTTGGATTAATACTTTTGTTGATTTTTCAATTGGTACAAAGCGGTCTTTGTTGCCTTTACCATTAACTTTAATAAAGCCTTCGCTAAAAAATAAATCAGAGATTTTTAGATTAACAAGTTCACTTACTCTTAATCCACAACTGTATAAAGTTTCAAGAATACATTTGTTTCTAAATCCTTCTGTTTTTGACAAGTCAACAGCAGTGATTAATTGATCAATTTCGTTTAAGGATAATGTGTCTGGAAGTTTCCTTCCTATTTTAGGAGTTTCAATAAGCTCCATAGGATTATTAGTTCTTAAACCCTCAAATTGCAGATAACTAAAAAAACTTTTTAAACTAGATATAAGTCGTGCTTGTGATCTAGAGCTAATTAATTTGCTTGAGTAGTAAAGAAATTCCTTAATGGTATCATAAGATATTGTAAAGATGTCATCATCAATTTTGAATTGATTAAGATAGGTCACTAGTTTAGAAACATCTGAACAATAACTATCTACAGAGTTAATAGATAACCCTCTTTCTATCTTTAAATAGTTAGAATAATTCTTTATGGCTAGACTCCAATTCATCTAAATCTAATTTAATTAATTAAGTTTTCAAATGCGACACATAAAATAATTTACTTTAAATTGTTAATAACTTTGTTTAAAACTCTGATATACAGTTGATTAAGATGAAGCATATTAAATCTAATTTTAAGCATTAACTAATAATTCATATTATGAAAAAACAAGTATTATTATTATCAATGCTTTTTGTTTTTGCAACAGGTTTTGCACAAATCACTACCGATGCCGGAACTTTTACTAAGCCCGGAGCAGGTGAAAGAGCATTTGAAATGAATTTCACTCCTAATTTAGACGGTAACAATATGTTTTCGTCAAGAATAGGAACATTAATGATGCGTACATTTAAATCAGACGCGAAAGCTACAAGATTAGCAGCCACATTTAATTTATCAGATGATGGCTCTGATGGTTCTGAAACTCAAATAGGTATTAACTTAGCCTATGGAGTTGAAAATCACCTTGCAGGTGCAGAAAGATTATCTACCTATTGGGGTTACCAAGGATTAGTTGGTTACTCAGATGATGGTACCAACGATGCTTTTAGTATTGGAGGTGGTTTATTTTTAGGTGCTGATTATTATATCATGCCTAAAGTCTACATTGGTACCGAATTTGGCTATGGTTTATCTATAGTTTCAGGTGATGACACTGCTTGGGGATTATCAGGTGGTGTTACTGGTAACCTAAGATTAGGTTTCAGACTATAGAACCAGAAAAATTATTTTAAACCAGCTC
>JBELHJ010000008.1:47303-66722 GCA_042091495.1 Bacteroidota bacterium | reverse complement strand
GCATCTCCCTTTTAAGGAGAGGGTCCTGGGTTCGAGCCCCAGCCAGGTCACAAAAGTTAAGCCCAATGCTTAACTTTTTTTAATTGCGCACGTGGCGGAATTGGTAGACGCGTTAGGTTGAGGGCCTAATGAACATTATGTTCGTGGAAGTTCGAGTCTTCTCGTGCGCACTAACTAAATTTTTGCTTCAAAAATTAGACCTGGTAGCTCAGTTGGTAGAGCATCTCCC
Source organism: Bacteroidota bacterium (assembly GCA_042091495.1). Taxonomy (GTDB): domain Bacteria; phylum Bacteroidota; class Bacteroidia; order Flavobacteriales; family Flavobacteriaceae; genus JBELHJ01. The sequence goes on along the minus strand of JBELHJ010000008.1, from coordinate 66,493 downwards.
TTTTAAGGAGAGGGTCCTGGGTTCGAGCCCCAGCCAGGTCACAAAAGTTAAGCTTAAAAGCTTAACTTTTTTTTATGCTCCATATTTATGGATAATTGAATAAAATTTGGTAATTTTGTTTAACGTTTTTAATAAAAAAGTGAACAATATAAAATCAACTTTTAGCATCAAAGATCTCGAAAATCTTACCGGGATCAAAGCCCATACTATCCGTATATGGGAAAAACGTTATAATTTATTACAACCAGATCGTTCAGATACCAACATTAGGAATTATGACCTGTCTAGTCTACAAAAGCTGTTAAATGTAAGCTATTTGAATAACTTTGGTTACAAAATTTCTAAGATATCCTTGTTAGATAATTCAGAAATTAAAATTTTAGTATCAGAAATCGCTGCCAAAGAAAGTACTCACAGTCATGCAATAAATGCTTTCAAGCTTTCTATGTTAAATTTTGACCAAAGATTGTTCTACAACACCTACAACGGTCTAGAGAAAACAAAAACTTTTAAGGAGATATTTGAAGATGTATTTATTCCATTACTTCAAGAGATTGGGTTATTATGGCAAACAGATACTATAACTACAGCTCATGAACATTTTTTAATAAGTTTAATAAGACAAAAAATTCTTGTTCTTACTGAGCAAATTCAATCTACATTTTCAGAACCCAACGGTAAGACTTATGTACTATTCTTACCAGATAATGAAGTCCATGAATTAGGTATTATGTATTTAAATTATCTTATCGTATCCAAGGGATTTCATTCTATTTTCCTTGGCCAAAGTGTTCCTATTGATGGTCTTGTAGATTTGTTAGAATATTACGATAAAATAACATTCATTTCATACTTTACTGTAAAACCTGAGAAAGAAATGATTAACGATTATATGAATGAATTTAAATCCAAAATCCTTAAAAAAGAATTCATAAATTTTAAAATTTTAGGAAGAATGACAGAATACATTGATAATGAGTCTCTTTCTGACAACATTAAAATTTACAAATCAATCAATAACGTTATTTCAGATATTTAATTTTTTTAATTCATTTATTTGTTTAATTTTTACAATAAATAATTAAACAAAATGAATATATCTATTATAGGTTCTGGCTTTTCCTCATTATCAGCCGCCTGTTATCTTGCAAAATACGGTTATGAAGTTTCAGTATATGAGAAAAACGAATCCATAGGAGGACGAGCTCGTCAGTTAACTAAGGAAGGATTTACATTTGATATGGGGCCTACTTTTTATTGGATGCCTGATATATTTGATACCTTTTTTAAAGATTTTAAAAAAAAGACTTCTGATTTCTATGAATTAAAACGACTTGATCCCGCTTATTGGGTTTATTTTGGCATCAATGATTACATTGAAATAGGGGGAAATTTAGAATCTATCTACGATGCTTTTGATAAAGAAGTTCCTGGTAGCTCAAAAATATTAAAGTCATTTATAAGTGAGGCTGAGTCAAATTATAATATTGCAATTAAAGATCTCGTATATAAAATGTATGGGCAATCTCCTTTGGAATTAGTAAGCCCAAGTACGATTAAAAAATTAAATTATTTTCTAACTGATATCAAACAACTTGTTAGAAAAAGATTTAACAATCAAAAATTAATCCAAATCCTAGAATTTCCAGTTTTGTTTTTAGGGGCAAAACCCTCCGACACCCCTGCTTTTTACAATTTTATGAATTATGCTGATTTTGGTTTAGGGACATGGCATCCTATTGGTGGCATGTTTAGTGTTGTAAAAGCAATGGAACAATTAGCAAAATCTTTAGGTGTTAAAATTCACACGAGCTCAAATGTATCTGAAATTAAAGTTAAAAACAATCTAACTGAAGGACTAGTCGTTAATGGTAATTTTATTCACTCTGATATTATACTAAGTGGTGCAGATTATGCTCATACGGAAACGTTGATTGAAAATAAATACAGAATGTATTCTGAAAAATATTGGAATTCTAAAAAGTTTGCCCCATCAGCATTACTATTTTACTTAGGTTTTAATAAAAAAATAGAAAACGTAGTTCATCATACGCTTTTTTTTGATGTTAATTTTGATGCTCACGCTTTTAGTATTTATGACAAACCAAGTTGGCCAGACGAACCATTATTTTATGCTAGCTTTCCCAGTAAAACAGAATCTAGATTTGCTCCCGAAGGTTGTGAAAATGCAATAATTCTTATTCCATTAGCTCCAGGAATTGATGATACCCCAGAAATTAGAGCTCGTTATCTTGAAATTATTCTTAATAGAATTGAAAGTTTGACAGGTCAAACAATTAAAGAAAATGTTATCTTTAAAGAAACATATTGTATCAATGACTTTATTGAAGATTACAATTCTTTTAAAGGAAATGCCTATGGATTAGCAAATACATTATTACAAACCGCTTTTTTAAGACCTAAGCTTAGAAGTAGTAAACTTAAAAACCTGTATTTCACAGGTCAATTAACCGTCCCTGGACCAGGTGTACCTCCTTCTCTTATTTCTGGAAAATTGGCAGCAGAACTCATAATAAAAAACAACAACTAACTATAGCAACATGAAATCAATTTTTGACACTGTATCAAGAAAGTCAAGCTACATAACCACAAAATCATACAGCACCTCTTTCTCTCTAGCTACAAAAATGTTAGCATCCAATATTAGACAAGATATTTATAATATTTATGGGTTTGTTCGGTTCGCGGATGAAATAGTTGATACATTTCATGATTACGATAAGGTTTTTCTTTTCAATAAATTTGAAGAGGACCTTGAATTGGCTTTACAACACAAAATCAGTTTAAACCCTATTCTCAACTCATTTCAAGAGACATATCATAAGTATAATATTGACAAAGAACTTGTAAATGCTTTTATGAAAAGCATGAGGTTAGATTTAACCAAAAATGCATATAATACCAGAGAAGAAATAGATGAATATATTTATGGATCTGCTGATGTGGTTGGATTGATGTGTCTTAAAGTTTTTGTAAAGGGAGACAATATTAGATATAATCATCTTAAAGAGAGTGCAAAAAAACTTGGTTCAGCTTTTCAAAAAGTTAATTTTTTGAGAGATTTAAATCAAGATGTCCAAGAATTAAATCGCACTTACTTTCCTAATACCAATTTAAAACAGTTAAATGAGGAAAGTAAACAAGAAATTATAAATGATATCGAATCAGATTTTGCTGAGGGCTTGTCTGGTATTAAAGAACTGCCTATTGAAGCTAAATTTGGTGTTTATATTGCATATCGCTACTATAGACAACTACTAAAAAAACTTAAAAAAACTCCTGCTTTAGAAATTCAATCTACTAGAATAAGAGTCCATAATATTAAGAAAATTGAGTTACTTACACGAAGCTATGTTAAATATCAACTTAAATTAGTATGACCATTATATATTCTCTACTTATTTTTTTAGCAACATTCTTTTTTATGGAATTCATGGCATGGTTTACACACAAATATATCATGCATGGCTTTCTTTGGTCACTTCACAAAGATCATCATGTAAAAGATCATAAAAGTTGGTTTGAGCGTAATGATGCGTTTTTTATTTTCTATGCTATTGTAAGTATATTATGTTTTTATTTGTGGAGCTATCACAATATTTGGTTCACTTTAGCCATTGGTCTAGGAATCATGGCTTATGGAGCTACTTATTTTATAGTTCATGATATTTTTATTCATCAACGTTTTAAAATGTTTAGAAAAGCTAACAATTGGTATGCTAAAGGAATTAGAAGAGCTCATAAAATTCATCATAAACATACTGGCAAAGAAGACGGTGAATGTTTTGGTATGCTATTTGTCCCTCTGAAATTTTTTAAAAAGTAGAATACTTTTAAATGACTTATGACCATGACTTTATTATAATTGGAGCTGGAATGGCAGGGCTTCAATTAGCAAATGCATTTTTAGATGATTCGCATTTTAAGTCAAAATCAATTCTCATTATTGAACTCCATCAAAAAAATCCAACAGAAAAAACTTGGTGTTTCTGGGAAAAGGGATCTGGGATTTGGGATAATATTATCTATAAACAATGGAATCAAACTCAATTTATTGGTAATAAAGAAAACACAATTTTAGATTTAGATAATTATTCCTATAAAATGTTAAGATCAAATGATTTTGAAGATTTTGTTATTTCTAAAATCAATAATAGTAAATCAGTTAATATTAAATATGACTCTGTAATCAATATTGATAAACACATTGTCAATACAAAAAACGATTCCATATCTGCCGGACATATTTTTGATAGTAGAATTGAAAACACTTTTTATTTGAATTCAAAAAAAGTACTCATTCAACAACATTTTAAGGGGTATTTTATTAAAACAAATGCTCCTGTTTTTAATAATAAAGTCTTTACAATAATGGATTATTCCATCAAATATAAAGATGATACTTCTTTCACTTATGTGTTGCCATTTACAGAAAATTTAGCACTTGTAGAGTTTACTTTTTTTACACCTCATGTGGTTGAAGATCAAACGTATGATAAATATTTAGAACGATATATTAAAACAGTTTTAAAAATCAATGACTATACAATACTAAATAAAGAAAAAGGAAATATTCCCATGACTTCGTATCCTTTTTATAATAGTAACTCTAATAGTCTTACCAAAATTGGTACTGCTGGTGGCTGGATTAAATCCTCTAGTGGTTATGGATTTAAAAATACTGAAAAAAAAATTCGAATTATTTTAAAAAATATCAAGAATTCAAAACCAATCAATAGTAATTTATTCTCTAGAAAATTTCAATTGTATGATAAAATATTTCTGAATGTTTTATATTATGACAACATGCTTGGGGAAAAAATTTTTTCAAAGTTTTACAGAAAAAATGACATTAAGTTAACCTTCAAGTTTCTTGATGAAGAAACTTCAATTTTAGAAGACTTTAAAATTATTTGGTCGCTAACTTCATTTGCTTTTATTAAAGCACTTTTTAGATAAGAATTAAAAATAAAAAAAGGCCTAAAATCAGGCCTTTCTTTATTTGATAGGATTTTTACATCACTAGTTGTTTTTGTGACGGTTTAAATTTAGTGAGCACTATACCGTCAACAGCAGCTTCATATTCTTCCATAGTGGGAGTTCTTCCTAAAACGGTTGATAATACTACTACTGGTGTTGAAGACAATAGAGACTCCCCTTTTTTCACACCAGAATCCTTTACAACTCGACCTTGGAATAAGCGTGTTGAAGTTGCCATTACAGTATCTCCGGGTTCTGCTTTTTCCTGATTACCCATACATAAATTACATCCAGGGCGTTCTAAATAAAGTAAATTTTCATATTTAGTTCTGGCAAGACCCTTTGGTGCGCTATCATCAAATTCAAAACCTGAATATTTTCTTAATACTTCCCAATCACCCTCCTTTTTCAATTCATCAACAATATTATATGTAGGAGGAGCAACAACTAAAGGCGCTTTGAATTCTACTTTACCATGCTGAGATTCAATATTCTTTAACATCTGTGCTAAGATTTTCATATCGCCTTTATGAACCATACATGACCCAACAAAACCTAAGTCAATTTTCTTTTTGCCTCCATAATAAGATAATGGTCTGATAGTATCGTGCGTATATCGCTTCGAAACATCTTCATTGTATACATCTGGATCTGCTATCATTGGCTCAGCAATCTCATCTAGATCAATAACAACTTCTGCATAATATTTAGCATCTGCGTCAGGACGTAATGCGGGTTTAAGACCAGTCTTAACCTCTGTAATTCTTTGATTAGCTCGATCAACAAGGCCTTGCAGTACTTTTTTAGTATTATCCATACCTTTATCAATCATTATTTGTATACGATCTCTCGCTATTTCTAATGACTCAATTAAAGTCTCATCTTCTGAAATACAAATAGAAGCTTTAGCTTTCATTTCAGCGGTCCAATCAGTAAATGTAAAAGCTTGGTCAGCAGTTAAAGTACCAATATGTACTTCTATAATTCTACCCTGGAAAACATTTTCACCACCAAATTGTTGAAGCATTTGTTGTTGAGTCGCATGGACGACATCTCTAAAATCCATAAAATTCCTCATATCCCCTTCAAAGGTCACTTTAACCGATTGAGGAATTGGCATGGTTGCCTCACCAGTGGCCAATGCTAAAGCTACCGTTCCTGAATCTGCTCCGAAAGCAACACCTTTAGACATTCTTGTATGCGAATCACCACCAATAATAATTGCCCAATCATCAATAGTGATATCATTTAATACTTTATGAATAACGTCTGTCATAGCGTGATAATTACCTTCAGGATCACGAGCAGTAATCAAACCAAAATCGTTCATAAACTTCATCAACTTTGGGATGTTTGCTTTTGATTTATCATCCCAAACAGAAGCCGTATGACAACCAGACTGATAGGCTCCATCAACAATTGGAGAGATAACTGTAGCCGCCATCATTTCTAATTCTTGAGATGTCATTAAACCAGTAGTATCTTGTGAACCAACAATATTAACTTCTACCCTAACATCGGAACCAGCATGAAGGGTTTTACCAGGTGTAGTTCCAACAGCATTTTTATTGAAAATTTTCTCAACAGCAGTAAGACCCTGGCCTTCGTGAGATATTTCTTTAGAGGCGGCATAAACCTGTGGTACATCAATTCCTAACACTTTAGCTGCAAAAGTTTGTAATTTTTTACCAAAAACAACAGCATAGGAACCGCCAGCTTTTATAAACTCCATTTTTTGAGGCGTTAAAGCAGCTGAAATATCTTTTAGAACAGTTTTTCCACTGTAAAGCTTCTTATCCTTTGTATTAATTGTTAATACAGTTCCTGTTTCAACTGAGTATTCTTGTTGTAAAACTGGTTCACCATCAGAGTCTAGAACTGTATTACCTTGATCGTCTTTTTGTTTAACCCAGTTTTTTAAATCTATCCCAATACCTCCGGTAACACCGACAGTTGTAAGAAAAATAGGAGAAACACCATTAGTTCCAGCAATGACTGGCGCTATATTTATAAAAGGCACGTAAGGGCTAGCTTTAATACCTGTCCATAAAGCAACATTATTAACTCCAGACATTCTGGATGAACCGACACCCATAGTACCTTTTTCAGCTATTAACATTACACGTTTATCTGGATGCTGAGCTTTTAGATCTAGAAGTGCTTGTTGCATATCTCTGTTGTGCTCAAAAATACTTTGACCATGAAGTTCTCTATCAGATCTTGAATGTGCGTCACTACCTGGTGACAACAAATCTGTTGATATATCACCAATACCAGCAATAAAAGTAACTACTTCTATCTCTTCATCAACCTCAGGTAGTTTCGTAAAAAATTCTGCTTTAGCATAACTTTCAATTAGTTGCTTAGCATTTTCATTTCCGTTACTATAAGCATTTTTTAAACGCTCTGTATCAGCCTCGTAAAGAAACACTTGAGTCTTCAATACTTGTGATGCGGCTTTAGCTATTATATTATCATCACCTAGAGCTAAGTCAAGTAGTACTTTAATTGAAGGACCGCCTTTCATATGAGACAGTTGTTCAAATGCAAAGTCTATAGATATTTCAGAAACAACAACTTTACCAGTAATAATTTCTTTTAAAAATTCTGCTTTAACTCCCGCAGCACTAGTTGTACCTGGTAAAACATTGTAAATAAAAAAATTAAGAGAATCTTTTCGGTTTTGATTTTCTATATCTTTAATCTGATCAATAATTTCCGATAAAAGCTTACTGTCGTCTATAGGTTTAGGATGTAATCCCAAAGCTTTTCTTTCTTCAATCTCTTTTAGATAATCTGAATATATATTCATAAAAAATATTTTTGAAAAATTGTTATTTAGACAAAACAAATGTTTTATCTATCAAACGATGTCAAATTTAATATTAAATGCCTGAAAATTAGCCTTGCAAAATTACAAAAAAAGGCAAATTTATTAAAACAATAATTACAGTAAATCAATGTATAAAAAATAAACAATTGATAACCAAAACTAAAAGTAATCTAAGTTAAAATAGGCAATTTCAAAAGTAAGATAAATAATGAATTTGGATGATTTTTTTTAGCAAATTTTGTGAGGAAACTAAGGCACTTATAAAATAGAATTAATAATCTCAATATCGGTTATATTTTCCGCCTCAGCCTTGTAATTTTTGATAACTCTATGCCTTAAAACACTAACTGCTACAGCCTTGACATCTTCTATATCTGGTGAATATTTACCGTTAATAGCAGCATGAGTTTTAGAAGCTAGAACCAAATTTTGAGATGCCCTTGGACCAGCTCCCCAACTTACATATTCGCTGATAAATTCTGTTGCTCTATCTGAATTAGGTCTGGTTTTTGAAACTAGATTAACAGCATACTTAACTACATTGTCAGCTATTGGCATTTTTCTGATAACTTCAATGAATAATTTTATTTGAGAAGAATCAAGAACTGGTTCTAATATGTCTTTCTTTTCACCAGTAGTTAATTTAACTACCTCTATTTCTTCTTCAAAAGATGGATAGTTTAAATAAACAGCAAACATAAAACGATCCAACTGTGCTTCAGGTAAGGGATATGTCCCCTCTTGTTCAATTGGATTTTGTGTTGCTAAAACAAAATAAGGCTCATTCATTTTATAGCGTTTACCGGCAACAGTCACAGCATGCTCCTGCATGGCCTCGAGAAGAGCAGATTGTGTTTTAGGAGGAGTACGGTTTATTTCGTCAGCCAAAATAACATTTGAAAATACTGGCCCTTTGATAAACTTAAATTGACGGTTTTCGTCTAAAATCTCACTGCCAATTATATCACTAGGCATTAAATCTGGTGTAAATTGAATTCGCTTAAAATCTAGTCCTAAAACCTTAGCTATTGTGTTAATCATTAATGTTTTAGCCAAACCAGGAACACCAATTAAAAGCGAGTGCCCTCCAGAAAAAACAGAAATTAATATTTGATCAATAATATCATCCTGTCCAACAATTACTTTATTAATTTCAGCCTTTAAAGATTTATATTTTTCAGAAAATAGGTTAAGGTTAGTTACATCAGACATAAAAAGTTATTTTATCCAATTTGCATTAAAATCACATGATCTATAGTCTCCATTAATTTTGATATAGGTGTCTGAGATTTTTTCATTTTGCCATTTTTCTATAGCTTTAAATTGTTTATCCTGTTCTGCAAGTTCCTTGATCTTTAAATAATCTCTGGCAAAATCTGCTTTATGCTCATCAATCCGATCAGTAACTGTGATCAGTTTAAATTTCACAGGATTAACACGGTCACCATCTTTTAAAACAAGACTAATCTCATGATCTTTTAAATCCTGAATTTGAGCATATAAATCAGGGTCCATCTTAGTTAATTCAAAATTATAATCTTGAGTTAAAGGATTAATCATCTGGCCTCCACTAAACTTGGTCTCTTTTTCGTCACTAAACTCTCTTGCTGCTTCAGAAAAAGTCATTTCTTCATTAACTATATGCGTTCTAATTTTGTCTATTTTTTCTTTAGCCTCATTTATTGCTTCTTGAGTGATCTTGGGTCTTAATAATATATGTCTCACATCATATTCTTGACCTCTTATCTTATCTAGTAGGATAATATGATAACCAAAATCTGTTTTAAAAGGCTCTGATATTTCGCCTTCTTGTAGTGAAAAAGCAACTTCTCTGAATTCTTTAACCATCTGAGGTCTCTTCTTGTTTAGCGTATACTTCCCACCTGTTTTTCTGGAGGCTGTATCATCTGAATAAAATGTAGCTTTTGCAGTAAAGCTGGCCCCATTTTCAATTACATCTGCTTTAAATTCTTTAAGTCTCTTTATCACTTTCTCATTTTCCGCATCAGGAATCTGAGGTACAACTACTATTTGAGCAACTTTTAATTCTGTTCCAAAAACAGGTGGGTCATCTTTTAATTGTCTATTATAAAACAACCTTACCTCTTCTGGTGTCACTTCAATTTCCTCAATAATTTTTCTTTGCATTTCCATTGCCAGTTTACCACTCTTGTTAATTTTAAACATTTCATCGCGTAAACTTTGCTCACTATCCATTTTGTAATATTCAAGAAGTTTTTCCATTGAACCAATCTGAGCTAAAAATGCATCTATCTGTTGATCTATATTAGATCTTATTTCTAATTCATTCACTGTAATACTATCTTGGATAGCATGATGTGCGTATAATTTATCTTCTAAAAGTTTACCGAATAGTTGACAGCGAGTAATTTCATCGGTAGAAGCCCCTCTAGCCTTTAGTTGTATGTATTCTTTATCAATATCTGAATCTAAGACAACGTAATCTCCAATAACAGCAGTTACACCGTCTATCTTAATTTTAGAATTGTCATTATCATTAGTTGTTACGCTTGATTTAGCTAGACTTTTATTTTCATCAATTATTTCCTGAGAAAATATTGGTTTTAAAATGAATAGACTAAAAATGAGAGTTATTAATATCCTAGTATTATTATTTATATATTTCAAATTGATTGTTTTTAATAGCATCTTTCGTAATGTCATTTTCTAACTGCTTAATAAGCGTTAATTTTCTTTTATTTATAACTATTTTATCAACTGTAGATTTTACATATTCTAATGGTGCATAATCACCAGATAACAACATGTTTTCAACATGAATCAAAGATATACCTATTGAATCACTTTGTTTTATAAAATTTGTTTTTTTTAACAACTGCTTTTGATTACTAAATAATTTTGATACATAAGCCTGTTTGATATTTTTAACCGCTACCCATGTTGAATCATTCAAGAAATAGGATTTAAAATGAATTTTTAGGGAATCTAAAACCTCTTGATCTGAAACTTCATATCTCAAAAACATATCCTCAACAGATTCAATTTCGATTGTTTCTAGAGGCAATTGAATGTATCTAAACTTGACCAAATCCTCGTTGAGTTTGAACATGAGTCTGTTAGACTCATAAACCTGCTGGGCTTCTTGTTGAGTTACAATTGTATCGAGCGTTTTTTTTACTAAAGCGTTAAGATATGCTTTGGTGTACAAATCATATTTATACTCACTCACAAGTTTATTAAAGTCATTTTGCTGTTTGAGAGATAAATTATTTTGCGCACCATCATAAAGTAAAAGCTGAGTAGCCCATCTATTAATATAATTATTAACAAGTATTATACTATCTTCAGTTGATGTTGTTTGAGGGAGTAATGCTTCAATTTCGTCAGCGTAAAGAAATTTATCGTTAACTCTAGCAACAGGAGCTGACTCTTCTTTAGTAATAAAGTAGTTACAACTAACTAATACAATTGTTAGAATTATAACTGATAATTTTGAAATAAAATTCAATATGTTATTGATTAAATTCTGCCTTAACTTGATCTAAAATTTCTTTATTTACCTGAACATCATATTTTTCTTTCAGTTGCTCAATCCATTTTTCTTCTAAAAACGATTGATAATCACCTGTTGCCAATCCTTTAGCTTCATCAAAAGTTTTTTCAGTAGCATTTAAAACCTTTTTGATATCCAAAACGTGATAAGTACCATTGTGTTTATATATCTCAGAAACACCCTCGGACAAGATTAAATTTGATGGTAATGAAGAATCTGAAAGATTAAACTCACCTTTTGAGATTATTATATTTTGTTTATTGTCAGTGTTTATTTGTTTTTTTATAAAGTCATCTGAAATTCCACTTTTTAAATAGTTTGCTACTTTTTTAAGATCTTTTTTGTTATTTCCTGTGACAATTATAGCTTCAACTCTGTCTTCCCACATATAAGAAGATTTATGATCTTCAAAAAACGTCTTAACTCCTATGGAATCTTGAACCGCTTTATTCCATATCTCTTTTTCCATGAGGTCAAACAAAAGTAAGCCTTCTCGGTACTCTTTTAAAATATTAGCATACTCAATATTTTCCATTTCTAAATGATCCTCACGATATTTAAAAAGTTTGTTTTTGAGAAAATACTCATATTCTCTAGATATTAAGACTTTAAAATCCATAGATTTATTTGTATAATATCGTGCTCTAGTTTTTAAATAATCTGCAAAATCTTTCGCATCATAGGATACTTCTTTAATTGAAAGAAAAGGCATTTGAGCGTTAAAATCAGGTTTTGTTTCCCACGTATTAGAAAAATATGTTGAATCTAGAACTGAATCAAAATACGATAAAGCTTTCTCATTATCTGTAACTTCATATTTTTGTTTTAAATCTGAAGTAATCGTTTTATTAATTACTTGGGACCTACTGTCTTTCTTAATTTTTTCCTCGATTTCTTTTTTTAAGTCTTCAATAGAACCTAAAGGTTTTTTTTCTATTAACTTAACAATATGCCAACCTATCCTAGTTGAAAAAGGTTCTGAGATATCTCCAGGATTAATCAAATTAAATGATTGATTTTCAAACTCAGGCACACTTAATTGTCCGGTTTTAAAAGGTTTAAGCTCACCACCCCTTGAAGCAGTGCTTTTGTCATCTGAAAATTGCTTGGCTAAATTGTCGAATTTATCACCATCTAATATCTTTTTGTATATCTCTTGTATTCTAACTTTGGGGACAATTGTTGAATCTTTTTGAGTATTTGCAACCATAATATGGGCTACTTTAACCTCACCTCTTGACGCCCTCTTTTCATTTACAAATACCACATGATATCCAAAACGTGTTCTAAAAGGATCTGAAGTTTCTCCAACTGGAGTATTGTAAGCAGCACTTTCAAAAGGATATACCATTCTAAAAACAGAAAAATATCCTAAATCTTCTGCAAAAACTGTTTTGCCGTCATGTAACTCGTTTTTAACCTTTTGAAAACCTTCATTTATAATTCTTGATTTAATAGTCATCAATTTATTATAAACATCTAAAGTATCTAAACTATTTTCATCTATTCGAATTAAAACATGTGAAGCATTAACTTCATATTGCATCCTATTATAAGCTTCTAAAACTAATTTATCGGTAACTTCATTATCATTGATATAAGATTTAAGAAGTTGGTTTTTGTAGCTTTTGAACTCTCTTAAATATTTTGGATCTTTATCATAACCTAAAGCTTTTGCTTCGGCAAGTTTTAGTTGATAGTTGATATATAACTCCAGATAATTATCAATATCCTTTTGAGACTCATCTTTTACTAAATCCAAATTCTTACTGTAGACTCTTTTAAATTCAGATTTACTAATTGGTGTTTCATTAACAGAAAACAGAATAGGGTCTTGGGAATTTTGTGCAAATCCAAAATAAACAAAACTTAAAAAAATAATTTTTGAATAAATACTTAAATTCATGATTATATTTGATAATTGATGCAACAAAAATAACATAAAATCGAAATCTTACAAGTTTAAAAACCTTAATAGAAAAATCTGTTTTTTTAATAAAATTCAATAAACTAATGCTTAACTACAGAACATATAAACATAAAACTTCTAAGTCATGGGTAACTTTTATTCACGGGGCAGGAGGAAGTAGTTCTATATGGTTCAAACAAATAAGAGATTTTAAATTGGCTCACAATTTATTACTTATTGATTTGAGAGGTCATGGTGGATCTGATATAAAAAAATTAAAACCGATTAATAAATACAGTTTTAAAAACGTTGGTGATGATGTTATGGAAGTTTTAGATTTTTTGAAAATAGAAAAAACACATACCATAGGTGTTTCTCTTGGTACTATAATAATTAGAGATTTGAGTGAGCGTTATCCATCAAGAATCTCTTCAATGATTCTAACAGGAGCCATATTAAAATTTAATCTTCGAGGACAATTTTTAATGAAACTTGGATGGACTTTTCAATCTTTAGTTCCTTACATGATGTTATATAAATTCTTTGCTTTTATTATACTTCCCAGAAAAAACAATAAAGAATCCAGAGTGCTTTTTATAAACGAAGCCAAAAAAATGTGTCAAAAAGAATTTAAAAAGTGGTACAAGCTTACTTCTGAAATTAATCCTCTTTTGAAGTGGTTTCGAACAAAACCATCAGCTATACCTTCACTTTATGTTATGGGTGCTAATGACTATATGTTTTTACCAGCCATTGAAAAAAACATATCAAGTAACCCGAAAGACAAGCTTATTGTTGTTCCAGATTGTGGACATGTTGTTAATGTCGAAAAAGCTTCAGTATTTAATCAAATAAGTTTAAACTTCTTGTCTTACCCTAACGAGAATAATTTGGAGATTCCTTTGTAATAGTAACATCATGCGGGTGACTTTCATTTATTCCAGAAGCAGTTATTTTAACAAACTTACCTTTTTCTTTAAGAGTTGCAATATCTTTAGCGCCACAGTATCCCATTCCCGCTCTTAATCCACCAACAAATTGATGAATGCTTTCAAATAATTCTCCTTTGTAAGGCACCCTTCCTACTATACCTTCAGGAACAAGTTTTTTGATATCATCCTCAACGTCTTGAAAATAGCGATCTTTACTTCCTTGCTTCATAGCCTCGACGGATCCCATGCCGCGATAAGACTTAAATTTTCGCCCTTCATAAATAATAGTTTCTCCAGGAGACTCTTTCGTGCCAGCTAAAAGGGAACCTAACATAACAGTATCTGCGCCTGCAGCAATTGCTTTAGGTATATCACCAGTGTATCTTATACCGCCATCTGCTATTACTGGAACACCTGTCCCTTTAATAGCGTTCGCAACTTCAAGTACTGCTGAGAATTGAGGAAAACCAACTCCCGCTACTACTCTGGTAGTGCATATTGAGCCCGGTCCAATACCAACTTTAACTGCATCAGCTCCAGCTTCTACCAAATATTTGGCAGCCTCAGCAGTAGCAATATTACCAACTACAACATCTACTTCGGAAAACTTAGATTTGACTGATTTTAATACATTGACTACCCCTTTAGTATGACCGTGAGCAGTATCAATTATAACTGCATCAACACCAGCATTTACAAGAGCTTCAACACGATCAATAGCATCAGCAGTAACACCAACAGCTGCAGCTACTCTCAATCTTCCATAAGAATCCTTATTAGCGATTGGTTTTTGTGTAAGTTTTGTTATATCTCTAAAAGTGATTAAACCTATTAATGTGTTAGACTCATCTACTACTGGAAGTTTTTCAATTTTCTTTTGTTGTAAAATGACTTCTGCATCTGCCAATGATGTCCCTTTTCCAGCAGTTACTAAATTTTCAGAAGTCATCACTTCGACAATAGGTCTATTTAATTTTTTTTCAAATCTTAAATCTCTATTTGTAACAATACCTTTAAGTTTACCATCGCTGTCAACAACAGGAATTCCACCAATACTGTGTTCAGCCATACTTTGTTGAGCATCAGCTACAATAGCATCTAAAGGCAAGGTTACAGGATCCATAATCATACCACTTTCTGCACGCTTAACCTTCCTAACTTTAGAAGCTTGTTGCTCTATGGTCATATTTTTGTGAAGTACGCCTATACCACCTTCCCTAGCAATAGCAATAGCCATTCTGCTCTCTGTAACTGTATCCATAGCTGCAGAAACAATTGGAATATTAATTGTGATATTTCGAGTAAATTTAGTTTGGATGTTGACCTCTCGTGGAAGTATCTCAGAATAAGCTGGTACTAAAAGAACATCATCATAAGTCAATCCCTCTCCTAGTATTTTCTGAATATGTGCTTGCATGGCAATTAAGAATTTTAATTGCATACAAATATAATACTATTAAGGGAGAATACTAAATGGAAACTTATTTAATGTTATAGGTGTTTTGTAATTTCTTAGACCAATTTACAAGTAACTTTGAAGCTTCCTCATTTAGCTTGGCATCAGTATGAAGCAATGTATATGAGCGTAATGGCATTTCATGTTCTTCAATTTCCTCTATGATTTCATCTAGTTTATGAAGTTTCTTTTTAATAGAGTAATTATTCCAATCAGAAAAGTTTAAGTGCTCTTTCCCATCTTCTACATGATGATTAATCCAAAAAGAGATTGGAGCTACTTGAGCATAAAATGGATAACTAGTATGATTAGAATGACAATCAAAACAAGATGTTTTTAAAATACTTTCAACTTCTGATGAGACATTATTTTGTAGAATAAACTCGTTAACTGCTGATTCATAACTTGAATTATTTAAATCTGGTCTATAGAATTGTATTAAAATCAAAACAATGGCTAGTATATATAACACTTTTCTTATCATAACTTTTCTATTTATTACACAAATAAAACAATAGTAAATCTGAAATCAAAACTTTTTATTTTTATTTATTCTAAATAAACTTTGCAGAAATAAAACTAATTTATAAATTTGCCAAAAATACTTATTTATAATTAATCTAAATAAAATTGAGCATCAAACTACTTAATATAATTGCACTATCAGGATTGTTTTTCGTTGCTTGTACAAACGACGATGGCAATAATAATTCAAACAATATGGATGCCCCTGAAACCTATAAATTTGAACGTAATGGTCTAACTACGGTATCATTTTCTGGTCAAACTTGCAGATTAACTATGGCTGGTGAAATTTATGATGCCTTAAAAGATACTTCTAAAACTGTTGAGGATATCAACAATATGTTCGCCAACGGAACAGGGTTTTCGGAAGAATTATGTTCAAAAAATATTAGAAGTAAAACTGCAAGCTCTGCAACTGCCTCTTCAACTGTAAAACCAATGTTTGATACCTTTATTGAAGAAACAGTTAATGAGGTATTCCCAAAATGGAATTCTCCTGCTTCTGCTGGTAAATCAGGATATATTACTGAAAGTAACGGAAAAAAAAGATACGTTAATTCTAAAGGTCTTGAACTAGACCAAGCTTTTGTTAAAGGGCTTATTGGTGGGTTATGCTTAGATCAAATAACAAATAACTATCTAACGATAGGAAAACTTGATGTTGGTAATAACATCTCTGATAATGACAACGAAGTGCTTAATGGAGACAATAACTATACAACTATGGAACATTATTGGGATGAGGGGTTTGGTTACTTGTATGGCCTTGAGGCAGATCAAGAAAACCCAACTTACAGTGATAATGGTGACATTTTATTGAATAAATATGCTGGTAAAGTTAATGGTAGTGATGCTGATCAAGTTGACATGTCTTCAGTTTATGATGCTTTTATTGCTGGAAGAACCGCTATAGTTAACAACGATTATACCAAAAGAGATTTAGAAGCTGCTAAAATCAAATTGTACTTAGATAAAATTATTGCTATAAGAGCGGCTTATTATTTAGAAGCTGCTGCCGAAATAATTGCTAATGGAGATGCAAGACCTGATGCTTTTCATGACTTATCTGAGGGTTATGGATTTGTACTTAGTCTTCAGTTTACAGATTTCTTTTATAATGCTGAAGTTGAAGTTTTATTAGATCAACTTTTAAAAGGCGATGGGTTTTGGAAAGTTGAATCTATTACTTTAAACACTATGGCTCAACAAATTAGAACAAAAAGTAACATTTAATGATGTTTTATCTTAATTTTGCACTTTTTTAAAAAAATAAAATATCTAGTACAACTAATTGTGCTGGATTTTAAAACTTGTATATGAAAAAACACTTTTTAAAATTAATTATAACTTGTTTGATAATATTATCATGTGATTCAAATGATGATTCTAACAGTAGTTCAGATAATTTTGATCGTAAAGCTTTACTTGAAAATTATACTGAAAACTTAATTATCCCAAGCTATGAAAAATTTAATAGTGATTTAGTTGCCTTAAAAACAGCAACTACAAATTTCGAGAATGAAAGAAATTCTGAAAATTACAATGCTCTAAATCAAAGCTGGATCAACACCTATTTATCTTGGCAATACGTTGAAATGTTCAATATAGGACTAGCAGAAGAAAAGTATTATATGAACAAGATTAACATATATCCTGTTGACACGAATATTATAGAATCTAACGTAGCCTCTGAAAACCTTGAAGTTAGTAACAACAATAATTTTAGAGCAAGAGGATTACCCGCTTTAGACTATTTACTTCACGGTATTTCGAGCAACCAAGAGGCTATTTTAGAGATTTACAATAGTGAGAGTGGTCAGAAGTACCTGAACTATTTTGATGCTATTGTTGATTATATGAATCAAATTACAAGTGAAATTCTTAATGATTGGCAATTAAATAAAAATGCATTCATTAATGACAATGGCAATACTGCAAACTCAAGTCTAAATAAATTGACTAACGATTTTATTTATTACTATGAAAAAGGCTTGAGATCCAATAAAATTGGTTATCCTGCTGGAGTTTTTTCGTCAAATTCAACACATCCAAAAGATGTAGAAGCTTTCTATAACAAACAAATTTCAAGAAGATTGGCATTAGAAGCTTTTAATGCTTGTGACAATTTTTTTAATGGTAAAGATTACATAACTGGTGAAGAAGGACCTAGTCTTAAGAGCTACATTGATTATCTAGAGTCTGTGGGAAATTCAAATGATTTATCAAACAGAATTAATATTCAATTTGAAAAAAGTATTGACAAAATAAATGCATTAAATCAGAGTTTTTACAACCAAATTATTGAGGATAATAATAAAATGCTACAAACCTTTGATGTGATTCAAGAAGGTGTAGTTATGATGAAAGTCGAGATGTTACAAAAATTAAGTATCAACGTTGATTATGTTGATGCTGATGGTGATTAATTCAATTTGTAACTTCATAAATACTATTTACTTAATATCTAGTATTTGCAAATTATATGGCTAGTAAAATACAATCTTATCTAAATTCTAAAGCGGAGGCTTATCCTCTAGTAATATTTAGAATAATGTTTGGCTTTATAATGGCCTTTAGCATGATAAGGTTTTACTCAAAAGGCTGGATTAAAACGCTTTACTTAGATCCAAAGTTTCATTTTTCCTATTTTGGCTTTGAATGGGTTGCTCCACTTGGAAATGCAACCTACTTATTGTTTTTTATATGCTTTATTTTAAGCATAATGATTGCCTTGGGATATTACTACAGGCAAGCTATAATTCTGTTTTTTATCACTTTTACTTATATCGAACTTATGGATAAGACCACGTATCTTAACCATTATTACTTTATAAGCGTTTTAAGTTTTTTAATGATCTTCTTACCTTGTAATGTTTTGTTTTCATTGGATAACTTAAGAAGTAAAATAAAGTCTTTAGTAATTCCTAAATGGACCATAGACTCCTTAAAATTATTAATTAGTATCATCTATTTTTATGCTGGATTAGCTAAAATCAATT